>CAYXGR010000114.1:3053-4657 GCA_964464525.1 uncultured Planctomycetaceae bacterium | reverse complement strand
CTACATCTTCTCCTTCTTCTCCTTCTTTTTCTTCTCCTTCTTTTTCTTCTCCTTCGAGTTTTTCCTCTTCTGTGGCACCGGTTTCCAACCGGTGCGTATCCGAATGGGTGTCTTCGGGCGAGGTGCGCACTCCACCGCAAGAGTCGATAATCTGCCCCAGCGTCCGCAGGCTCCCCATCCGGTCCGGCTGAACCGGTGGCAGATCGGGTATCCGCGCCTCCAGTGCCGAGAGAATCTCCACCCGCTTGATCGAGTCGATTCCCAAGTCACCCTCCAGATCCATATCCGGTTCCAGCATATCCCGCGGATAGCCCGTCAGCTCCGCAACCACCTCCATCAACGCCCCCGCGACATCCACCGCCGCATCGTGGGTGGCCACATTTGTCGAATCCGCACTTGCCGAATTGCCTGATTCCGACGCCGATACCGTCACATCCATCCCGCCAACCACAAAATCCACGATCTGATTCAGCGTTCGAATCTCACCCATGTGCTCCGGTTGGATCCCCCCGAAACCCGGTATGCGTTCCTCCAACGCAGCGATGATCTCCACCCGTTTGATCGAATCCACCCCCAGGTCGGCCTCGATGTCCATCTCCAGTTCGACCATCTCCGCCGGATATCCCGTCTTTTCGCACACCACCTCGACGACCTGCGACGCAATCGCGCTGCGATCCATGCTCGATTGAACAGTATTGTTTGCTACCGTGCCGGTTGCGCACCGATTGGAAACGGGCGCCGCGGAGGAGTTACGAGTTGCGAGTTGCGAGTTGCGAGATTCGCGCTGGTTGGAAATCGGTGCCACAGGTTCGGAAACCGATGCCCCAAGTTCGGAAGCCGGTAGCACGGATTCGGGAATCGGCAACGGTGACTCCGTCCGGGTGCCACCGGCAAGCTCTGCTTGCCGGTGCTGATCCAATCCGAGCCCCGAGCGCAAGCGAGCGGGTTCCCCAACAGCCCCCGCATCAACATTACAATCCGGCCCGCCGTCTGTTATTCTCTCCTCTTTTTTATCGACAAACGTCTCTGTCGATTCCATCCCCGGTTGCCCCAACCATTGCCGCTGCTGTTCCAGCAGCAATTGCAATGACCGATGCGCCTGCTCCTGACCTTCAAGAAATCGTTGATGCGCCGTCGCTGTCTGCTCCTGAAGCGACTGCATCGCCTGAATCCCTTCCCGCACCATCCGAACCGCTTCGGGCAACACCCCCGGCGGGTGTGGGATGTCTCCCTCGTCCATGCGATCGTGTTCCATCAATTCCTTCTCCTCATCCCTCTCGAATGCGATTTCACCGGGTGCCTTCGCGGGTGCCATGCCTTCGCAACCCGGTCGTTGCGGTCGGGTAAGCATACCGCTCTCTTGTGACACGACCTTCGGTAGTGCGGTACCATCCGTTTCAGTTTCCGTGGACTCGGATTCCTCGGCGGTGACTCCGGTTTCCAACCGGTGAGTAGGGTGGGCACCGCCCACCTTCTGCTCTGTGGCACCGGTTTCCAACCGGTGAGTAGGGTGGGCACCGCCCACCTTCTGCTCTGTGACGCCGGTTTTCAACCGGTGAGTAGGGTGGGCACCGCCCACCTTCTGCTCTGTGGCACCGGTTTCC
>CAYXGR010000114.1:0-2953 GCA_964464525.1 uncultured Planctomycetaceae bacterium | reverse complement strand
GTGAATGTGTCGATCCACCCACCGACGGCGCGCGATAGTTCGCCCCCACCAGCGGCACCACCATCCGTGGGATACGCGGCTCCGAGACCGATCGCTCCCATCGTGAAAGATCAACCGCATGACCCCGTGCCGCCAGCCCCGCCAGCAACCGACCCAGATCGAAAAGCGACGATTCGCTCTTCGCCGTCGCATCCATCGCACAGGCCGCGTGTGGCCGATTCCCCAGAATCGCCTCCACCAATCCCGTCAGCACCGACTTCGGCCCCACCTCGACAAATGTGCGAATCCCGTTCTCGAAGAGTGCCTCGATCTCCCCGACAAAATCCACCGGTCGGATCAATTGCTCGGCCAACAGCTGCCGCGCCGCGCTCGCCTCCGCCGGATAGGCCCGCCCCGTTGTATTGGCGAAAACTGGAATCGCCCCGGTCTCAAACGGCACAGACTCCAGTGCATTGCGAAACGGTCCCGTCGCGCGCTCCATCATCCGACTGTGAAAGGCCCCCGACACCCGTAGCGGCATCACCGAAAAGCCCCGCCCCTTGCAACATTCCGCCGCCCGACCGATCGCCTCCCGATCGCCGGAGAGCACCTGCTGCATCGGTGCATTACGATTCGCAATGACCAGATCCAACCTCTCCTCGTCCAGCAATCGCCGCAGCTCATCCACCGGCGCCTTCACCGCCAGCATCGCTCCCCCGTCGCCCTCGGCCATCAATCGCCCCCGCAGCAGGGACAGCCGATGCAGCGTCGCGCTGTCAAACCGCCCCCCCACGCAAAGGGCGACAAGTTCACCATAGCTGTGCCCCGCCACCGCGTCGGGAACCACCCCGAACCGCTCCAGAATCCGCGCCATCCCCAGACCCAACGCCCCCAGCGCCGGCTGAGCAACGTCCGTCCGCGTCAAGGCCGATGCATGAAGCCGACGTTCGTCTTCATCAAAGCTTGGTTGCGGATAGACCTGCTCATACAGGCGTGGTCCTACATCATCAACTGCCCCTTCCGCCTCGGCGAACGATTCGGAAAGTTCCGGAAAGGTGCAGCACAGCTCCAACCCCATGTTCACAGATTGGCTGCCCTGACCGGGAAACAGAAGAGCAAGCCCACCGTCAGGAGCACCGGCCCCGTAAAAAATCCCCTTCGAAGACAAAGCAGATTCTATGTCCCCCGCATCCAGCGCTCCCCGGGCCTCCGTCACCAACGCCGCCCAATCCGCTTCTCCATCCAGAACCATCACCAGCCGATGCGCGTGGCCGGTCGAAAACGATCGCCGCGACTGACATGCTCGATAGGCCATCGCAGCCTCGTCGATTCGATCGCCCGCGAGAAATGTTTGCCATTCGTCTAATTGTGCCGACAAGCCTTCGGTCGTCTCAGCCGAAAGTGCAACGATCTGTACGCGGCCGTCCCAGGCCACCGCCGGCAGCGTCGCACCGTGTTCCTCCAACACCGCGTGAAAATTGCTCCCGCCGAACCCGAACGCACTCACGCCCGCCCGCCGTGTTTGCCCTCGTGCCGGAAGCCACGGTCGCAACCCCGTGCTCAGATAGAACGGGCTCTTTTTCACATCCAGCTTCGGATTGGGCGCGTCGATCTTGATCGTCGGAGGCAGTGATCGATGATAGATCGCCAGCGCCGCCTTGATCACCCCCGCTACCCCCGCCGCCGCCTTCGTATGGCCGATCTGCGACTTGATCGACCCCAACGCACACCACTTACCCTCGCCCCGAGCCTCTCGATAGACCCGCTCCAGGGCCTCAAACTCCGTCGCATCACCCACCGTTGTTCCCGTCCCATGCGCTTCGACCAGACCGATCGTCGCCGGGTCCACGCCCGACAGTCGATACGCCTCGCGCAGCGCCCGGGCCTGACCGGCCGCGTGCGGTGCGTAGATGCTCTGCGAGCGTCCGTCGCTCGACGTGCCGATCCCCCTGAGCACCGCGTAGATGCGATCGCCGTCCCGCTCGGCGTCGGCCAGACGCTTCAACACCAGAAGCCCCACCCCCTCGCCCAGCACCGTCCCATCCGCCGCATCGGAAAACGGCCGCGCGTCCCCCGTCGGCGACAGTGCCGGTGTCTTGCTGAAGCACATGTACATGAAGATGTCGTTGAGTGTGTCCGCCCCGCCCACCAGTGCCATGTCGGACCGGCCCGCGGCGAGTTCCAGCATGGCGAGGTGGATCGCACCGAGCGAACTCGCACAGGCCGCATCCACCACGCAGTTCGTCCCCCGCAGGTTCAGACGATTCGCGATCCGCCCTGCCACCACGTTGCCCAACAATCCCGGAAACGAGTTCTCCTGCCACGGCACATAGGCCTCGGCGATCCGATCGACCACATCCTCCGCAACCGCCGGCGCGACACCCGCCTCCTCCAACGCCCGCCGCCAGATCGGATGCCCCAGCCGCGCGAACAGCGGCAGGGCCAGTTCCTGCGTCCCCGTCACTCCGAGGATCACACTCACCCGGTCCCGGTTATAATCCCGGCTCTCGCCGTATCCCGCATCCTCCAACGCGGCCTTGGCAACCAGAAGGCTCATCAATTGAGTCGTGTCCGTCGCCTCGAGGATAGTCGGCGGAATACCGAACTCCGTCGGATCGAAATCGACCGGCGACAAAAACCCCCCGCGTGTGCAGTAAGTCATGTCGGGCCGCTTCGGATCGGGATCGTAGTAATCCGCCGCCGACCAGTGCGACTCCGGAACCTCACCGATCCCATCCTCGCCCCGGCGAATCGACCGCCAGAAGCCCGTCAAGTCTCGCACGCCCGGAAACAGGCAGCCCATGCCGATGATCGCAATCGGCGAAGCCGCCTGATCCGTTCCCTGTCGTATCGTATTCAAATCAATCCCTTGTGTTCCGTTTCAACAATTCCTGTCCCACCGGTTCCCAACCGGTGCCTGGGTGCCATGCTTACACGACCCGGCCTTTTGGGTCGGGTAAGCATGCCGATCACC
>CAYXGR010000113.1:3896-8910 GCA_964464525.1 uncultured Planctomycetaceae bacterium | reverse complement strand
TCGCGCAATTCGTCCATCAGCGCCTCACGCTCCTCATCATGTGCGGCTTTTCGATCGTCGTCGCTCTGGTGGTGCTGGGTGATTGTTTCGATCGTCTTTAACAACGCCGCCTGTGAAGCCTCCAGAGATCCCAGGCGCTCGAGCAACTCCCGATTGAGCGCCTCCTGGGACGCCAGCCGCTCCTTCAGGTCCGTCCCCTTCTCCTCCGCGACGGCCCGCGCGCGGAGTGACCCCAGCAAGATGATCCCGATCAGCGCACAGCGGCCTATCCGCATATGAAATCCTTTCTGTCGCCATATCGGAATAGAGGGAGGTAGACTAAATATGTTTGTGGGGTGTGATCGGATGTGAGACTGAAGTCAGTCAGCGAATCGAGAGGGTCCGAATAGACCGGTCATGAATCGCCGAAAACGGGATGGGTCCAGTCCCCGGTGCCGACGAATCAAATATATTCGGACGTCGCCGAACAGCAGAGGGCAGAGTTGAGTTTCGAGTTACATGTATAAAGTTGCAGGTCCACTACCCCCCAGGGGGGGTGCGGGATTCCCATGCGGTTTTTAGCCTTTAGTCTCCAGTCACCCCTCGCGCTGCTTGAGCGGCTTGTGCTCGTGGGTGCCTTGGTCTTTTTTCTTTTCGTAGTCAAACGTGTCGCCGGGATTGATCGTCGGGCTTTCCTCGTTATGACATTTCAGACACGTATCTTTACTGATTTTTTGTAAGCCGACGGCGTAGAGCTCCTCAACCTTGTACTTGCGCTTAGACTTCAGAATCTCCTTGAAGACCTTGACATATTCGCTGCCCGGTCCGTGGCAGTTTTCGCATCCCACGCCCTGCATCTTCTTCGCCTTGCGTTGGGCCTTCTTGTCATCGGCGGCGGGAATCGCGTAACCGCCTTCCAACCCATATCCGGTCGTGTGGCACTTGATACACTTCTCATCTTTAGAGTAGTCTTTATTCACATCGAGCTTGAACTTTTCCTTCATCTCTTTCGCATTGCCCGGTTTCAACGTCTCGAACGCCTGGGCCATCTTCGTTTTGGACCAGCTCTTGTGGACGTTCATATGACACATCTTGCACTTCTTGCTGCCGACGTAGGAATAGGCGGCCTTCTTGCCCCCCGCATTCGGCGCCTCCCCGCTGATCAGTGTCAAAGGATCCAGTGCCGGAGCCGCGGAGAGGCAGGTCGTACCCTCCTTCACATCATCGGGCGACGCCTTGGAGCCGATCGAGAGGCCCGTGCCACAGATAACGACCATCATCAGGATTGTAAATCGTGTCTTCATCGAGTCTGTCTCCCTGGGATCACTCCCATACCTGTATGATCAACGCCTGGCTGAGGACGCCCATGGGCCTTCCGCGCGGGACGCCGGCCCTCGGCACATGGATCGCCCGCAGAAACACGGCGGCAATCAGTGTGCCAATGCCTGGGCCGTGGATGTTCCTCGGTTTCTCGTCTCCAGTCAACCGGGTGGATCGGCGAAGCGAAATTGTGAACCGCCGCGACCTGCTCAGAGATGAGGGGCTGCATACACACGCCCAATCCCGCGCCAACGTGATGCCTCGGGCATCTTCGATCAATCAAGCGCGCGTCTGAAACAAATCAAGATCGTAAAAACGGGTTACGTTGTACCGTTGACGCAGGGAAAACATGGGTATTTTTCCGCTGAGATTGTGGTTATTCCCACAATCATGTCGACTATTCCACGCCGTGTCGCCCGTCACCGCCAAGACACCCAATAATGATACGGCATGGATATTGCAGTCAGGCTCTCCGAGTTCGGGATCGCGCGGGATGGCGGATGCCTCTTCCACCCGGGCGCGGCGATTCTCTCACTGGAGCCTCTATGACTGGCGTTGCGGAAATCCTTTCGCGTTCCAATATTTTCAGAGACATCCCACAGAGTCGCATCGAGGAGCTCTGCACACGGGGGAAGGCCCAATCCTATGAGTCGGGGGATCGATTGTTCGATCGAGGCGAGGATGCCATCGAGCTCATGGTCCTGCAGGACGGTGTGGTCGAGTTGATCTTTCCCATCCAGATCATGGGGGTCACCCGGGATCTGATCATGGAGACCAAGCAACCCGGCGACGTCGTGGCCTGGTCGGCACTGGTGGATCCCAACCGATTCACCTTGGCGGCGCGCTGTGCAAGCGACTGCCGGGTGACTTCTCTGGATCGTACCCTGCTTGAATCGTTTTTTGAAGAACATCCGCGAGAAGGCTACCTGTTTATGCGCAACCTGGCCGGCGTCATCGGCCAGCGGCTGCATGCGATGCAGACGATCTGGTTGCACGATCTGCAATCCAACGCGATCAAAAGGTTGGGATGAAGCAATGAACCCCGATGGAAAACGGTTCAACGCCTTGGGAGACAAGCAGTATGGCTAATGGGCCGCACCCGGCGAACACCGACGATCCGCAATTCGATATCCACAATCCCCGACCGAAGGACTGGCTGGATCTCAACCGCCGACAGTTTCTCGCCGCTCTGGCCGCCGCCTACGGCAGCACGGCCTGTGTCTATGCGGCCCCGCGATCCTGGCATATCGACTATGCCGGCGGCGAAGAGCCCCGCAAGATCGAGCGTTTCGCCAACACACTCTGCACTATGTGTCCCGGCGGCTGCGGCCTGAGCATGCGTGTCGTCCACGGCTGTGCCGTCGGCGTCCGGGGCAATGCCTCCCATCCCATCAATCGCGGCGGTCTCTGCTCAAGGGCCTCTGTCGTCCTGCAGGACTTGTACAATCCCGATCGATTGCACACCCCGCTCAAGCGCGTGGGTGGACGGGATTCCGATCGATGGGAGCCTGTCGATTGGGACACGGCGTTGACGATGTTGTCCGAACCCTTGCGGGCCATGCGCGCCAGCGGCAATCCCGAGGGGCTGGCCGTGATCCTGGGGCGAGATCGCGGATTGATCCGAACCGCCTGGCGTCGCTTTGTCCATGCCTACGGCTCGCCGAATCTGATCGAGGCCACTCCCGATGACAACCTCGGCGTATCACCCGCCGTCCTGGCGACTCACGGCATCCGCCAGCGGTTGGGCTATGACATCGCCAAGGCCGCCTTTGTCCTCTCTTTTTCCAGCGAATGGCTCGATGCCCACTGGTCCGCGGAACAGTCGGCGCGAGGGTTCGCCGAGTTTCGCCGGGGCCGCCCGGGCTATCGCCCGAAGTGGGTTCATCTGGGACCGCGTTTCTCGCTGACAGCGGCGAAGGCCGACGAGTGGGTGCCGATCAAGCCGGGGACGGAGGGGATTCTGGCCCTGGGAATCGCCCACGTGATCATTCGTGAAGGACTGTATGACCGGGCCTTCGTGGAGCGCCACACCTACGGCTTCGAGGATGAAAATCCATCCGGCAACGGCGACAAAGGCGAGCTTCTCGGTTTCCGGCGAATGGTCTTGCAAGAATACACACCTGCGAAGGTTCGAGCGGCGACCGGGGCGACCGAGGGGACGCTGTTCCGCCTCGGCCGGGCATTCGGGACGCAGCGACCGGCGATCGCCTTGGGCTATGACGGCGGCGGATGCGGAACCCAGTCGGCCTACGATCGCATGGCCATCCACTGCCTCAACGCCCTGGTCGGCAGTATCGACGTTCCCGGCGGCGTGACTGTGTTTCAGGAATTGTCACTCCTCAATGAGGACGTCGGTCTTGATGCAATCGCCGAGCGGGGCCTGGCCCAGCCACGGCTGGACGGCGGCGACGTTCAGCGCCGGCTTTCGGATAATGCCGTGGATCTGCTGGCGAAGTCCCTGCTCGAGCAGCGGCCCTATCCGACAAAGGCGCTGATTCTGGTCGATGCCAATCCGGTCTTTTCATCGGCCGAAGGAGCACATTTCGCGGAGGCGCTCGCGACGATTCCCTTTATCGCGGCCTTCTCCGCCTATCACAACGACAGCACGCGTCATGCCGATCTGATCCTCCCCCCCATCCACAGCCTCCATCGCTGGGACTTCAACGTCGCACACACGCTTCGCGGCCATCCGGTCGTCACGGTCTCGCACCCGGTGCTTCCGCCACGTCCCGAGATGCGCGATCCCTACGAGATTGTCCGGGACCTCTCCAAACGGCTCGGCAGCCCGATCGACGAGGCCCTGCCCTGGACAGACGGCAAAACGGCAGTAGACGCTGTTTGTCGCGAATTATTCAAAGCGGGCAAGGGAGCAGCGTTCGGACCGGCCAACGAGGAAAGCTGGGCGCAACTGCTAGAGCGCCGGGGCTGGCGGGCCCCCTTTGCCAAGGACTACGACGCCTTCAAACGAGATGTGCTGGCCGGCGGCGGCTGGACCGATCCGATCTATTTCCACCACGAATGGGATCGTGTGTTTCGGAATCCCAAACGTCGGTTCGCGTTTCGATCGGCTTTGCTGGAGGGCACCTTTGCGTCGATGCCGGATTCGAATGGGCTGGGCGATGCGGCGCGGCGATGTCTGCCGGACTGCCGGATCGAGCCTCGGAAACCCAGTGCCGATTACCCGCTGGATCTATACGTCTATGCCCTGCCGAATCTCGTCGGCGTCTCCAGCCCGAATCTCCCCTGGCTGAACGACATCGCCGGGGCCTACATGTTCGAAAAATGGCGAACCTGGGTCGAGCTTCATCCGGAGACGGCCCACGCCCTCGGCCTTCACGACGGAGACTGGGTGGAGGTGCGCACGGTCCGCGGAAGACTTCGGCTACCGGTAAAAATCTACGCCGGACTGCTTCCCGAGACGATCGCCATCCCCTTCGGCTTCGGCCACCAATCCGGCGGCCGCTGGTGCAAGGACATCGGGGAGAATCCATCGGTACTGGTGGACAGCCGGACGGACCCGCTGACCGGAACCGCCCTGTGGAACAAGACACGCGCCTCAATTAAGAAGGCGTGAGGATGATAGTGGATTGACGATTGAAGATTTACGATTGTGGATTGAGGATTGATGATTAAGTGATTACGGATTTCTGTTGTTTGGCTTAAGTTTTTCTTTTTTGTTTGAGATTTTCTTTTTTGTTTGAGATTTGAGATTTCA
>CAYXGR010000113.1:1625-3796 GCA_964464525.1 uncultured Planctomycetaceae bacterium | reverse complement strand
ATTTGAGATTTCAGATTCAAGAACACAACGAGAAACCACGCACTGGAAGCGGAAAAATGCAAGCTGGCAACCACAATCGAGTAACTCGCAATTGGCAGCTCGTAACTGGTAACTCGTAACTCGAAACTAAAGAGAGCATCTGAATGGCAAAATGGGGCATGATCATCGATCTCGACCGCTGCACGGCATGTCAGTCCTGCGTGACGGCCTGTCAGGTGGAGAACAATCTCCCACCGACGGGGCCCACCGAGGCCAGCCGCGGTCGCGCCTTTACCTGGATGGAAATGATCCCCTTCACCGGCGAGGGCGAGCATCCGAAGGTCATGGATCGCCTGCTCCCGAGGCCCTGTCTACATTGCGACGATCCGCCCTGCGTCAAGGTCTGCCCGGTCGGGGCGACCTTCAAGAACGAGGAGGGCATCGTCGGCCAGATCTTCAGCCGCTGCATCGGCTGCCGTTACTGCACGACGGCCTGCCCCTATACCGCCCGCTATTTTAACTGGAGCACGCCGGAATGGCCTGAACCGATGTCCAATCATCTGAATCCGGATGTGTCGGTGCGCCCGAAAGGCGTCGTGGAGAAATGCACCTTCTGCCATCACCGGCTGCAGAATGCGCGAGATCAGGCCCGGGCTGAAGACCGACCCCTTCGAGACGGAGAATATAACACCGCCTGCGTGGAGTCCTGTCCGACCGACGCGATGGTCTTCGGTGACATGGACAATCCAAAAAGCGAAGTTTCCGAACTCGCCGAAGGCCGCCGCGCATTCAAGCTATTGGAAGATTTAGGAACTAAACCAAAAGTGATCTATCTCCGGGAGGGTGATTGACGTGACCGCTGCTGCCCGGCGGCCCGAGCCGCCCCCCCTGCTCGAAGATAACATCCTGCTTCAGCCGATTCTCCATACCGGTCCGAAGTTCTACATCACCGTCGCCGTGCTGCTCAGTGTCATCGCCCTCGGCGTCTTTGCCTACCTGACGCAGTATCGCGAGGGGTTGGGCGTGACCGGTCTCGGCCGCCCGATCTACTGGGGCTTCTACATCACCAACTTCGTCTTTTTCATCGGCATCTCCCACGCGGGCACCTTGATCTCGGCGATCCTCCGCATCGTCGGCGCCGAGTGGCGGCGAACCATCACCCGCTCTGCAGAAGTAATCACCGTCATGGTCATCATGTTCGGTGTCGGCAACATCCTCATCGATCTCGGCCGGCCCGATCGCATGCTGAACGTGATCAAGTTCGGTCGCCTGCAGTCGCCGCTACTATGGGACGTGTGCAGCATCACGGTCTATCTGATGGGCAGTACACTCTATCTATACCTGCCGCTCATCCCCGACATCGCCATCCTGCGGGATCATACGAACAAGCATCCCTGGTTATACCGCACACTCGCACTCGGCTGGACCGGAACCCCGAAGCAGCATCGCGTGCTGGAGATTCTCATAAGCATCATGGCGGTCGTGGTCATCCCCATCGCCATCTCGGTTCACACGGTCGTCAGCTTCGTCTTCGCCATGACGATCCAACCGATGTGGCACAGCGCGATCTTCGGCCCCTACTTCGTCGTCGGGGCGATCTTCTCGGGGATCGCGGCGCTGATCGTGGCGATGGCCCTGATCCGCTGGGTCTATGGGCTGGGCGAATATCTGAAGAAGGTTCACTTCAACAACCTGGGTCTGCTGCTCCTGGTGATGTCGCTTTTCTGGTTCTATTTCACCGCCTCGGAGTTTCTCACAACCTTCTACGGCAATGAGCCGGCGCACATGGGCATCTTCTGGATGAAGATCAGTGGGAAGTTCGCGCCCCACTTCTGGACCATGTTCGCGACCTGCTTCATCATCCCGGTGGCGATCCTCTCCAACAAGAAGACGCGCACCATCCTCGGAACCGTCATCGCCTCGATCTCGGTGAACATCGGTATGTATATCGAGCGGTTCATTATCGTCGTGCCGTCGCTCTCGCAGCCGCGACTGCCCCATGCGGAAAATATCGTGTACAGCCCCAGTTGGGTGGAGTGGAGCATCCTGGCGGCCTGTTTCGCCGCATTTATCCTGATGTACGTGTTGTTCACCAAGCTGTTCCCCATCGTCTCGATCTGGGAGGTTCAGGAAGGCCGCGAGAAGTCCATCGCCGAGGTCACCGCCCGGCTGGAGGGCTATCTCCCCGCGGC
>CAYXGR010000113.1:0-1525 GCA_964464525.1 uncultured Planctomycetaceae bacterium | reverse complement strand
CGCAAAACAGGGCGGCGACGTGATGCGCGGCTGGCGCCTGTTCAACGACAAACAGTGCGTCGATTGTCACGCGATCTGGGGTCAGGGTGCCAGCCTCGGGCCCGATCTCGGCCGACTCGGAAAACGGCGTCTGTCCGGCGATCGGCTGGCCGGCGTCATGTGGAACCACATCCCCAAGATGCTCTCTCGGATGCACCAGGCGGGGCATGCCCCGGACGCGATCTCGACCGAAGAGATGGCCGACATCTTCGCCCTCATCAACTTCGTCCGACAGCTCGACGAACCGGGCGATCCGGCGATGGGTGAACGCATCCTTCGCGTCAAGGGCTGCACCCAGTGTCACGCCATCGACACCACCGGGGGCAACGTCGGTCCCGATCTGGCCAAGTGGGGTAGCTATGCCAACCCCGTCATCTGGGCACAGATGATGTGGGAACACGCCCCGGTCATGGAGGCGGCGATGAAACAGTCCGACATGCAGTGGCCGGAGCTGGAGGGGCCCGACCTGGTGCATATCGTCGCCTATATCCGCAGTGCCGGCATCAGCGGGGAGAAAACCTATCTGCAACCCGGCTCGATCGACCGGGGGCGGATTCTATTTCAAGAGAAGCAATGCCAGCGTTGCCATCCGGGAGATGGTCCCGATCTGGCTGCCGCCGATCTGCCGACCTCGGTGGGCGCCCTGGCCTCTCGCATGTGGAACCACTCGCCGCAAATGACACGCAACATGCAGGAAAAGGCCGTGGAGCGAAAGCCGATCAGCCCCCAGGAACTGGCGGACATATTGGCCCACGTCTTGACGCTGCGGAATCGCGAAGCAGCGGGGGATCCGGCGCGGGGCGAACGAGTCTTCGACAAGAAGGGCTGCACCCAGTGCCACGGTCGCGACGAGGTGGTCGCCTCGGTCGGTCCGAACCTACAGAAGCTGGGCAGTTCGTCGTCGGCTCCGTCGAGTATGGCCGCGGCCATGTGGAATCACGGAGAATCCATGCTCGACCGGATGACCGAGGCCGGAATCACCTGGCCGGTCTTCGACGATCGGGAGATGGTGGACCTGTTGGCGTTTCTGCGGGCGAAGGGTGCCACTGGCAAGCTCCAATCGCCGGTGTCCGAACAAGCCGCTCCGTCCCCGGCTCCCGATGGCGGCAAGCCGAGAAAGGGGTCTGACTGATATGCGATGGATCTTCCCGGTGATGCTGGTACTCGTCGTCGTAGCCCTGGGGGCGGTTGGATATGGCCATTGGACGGCCGGTGAGATCGTCACCCAGCCCATCGCCTTCAATCACAATCTGCATCTGACCGAGGCTGGGATGGATTGTCTGAACTGCCACACCGATGCCAAGGCCGCACGCTTCGCGGGCCTGCCGGGAAAGGATGCCTGTTTCGACTGTCACGATCCCGATGACATGGCGGATGAAGGAGACGATCTGCATCCGGAGAAGGCCAAGTTGATGTCATTCGCCGACAGCGACGCCGACATCCCCTGGCAGCGGGTGAAGCGAACCGCTCCGCACGTCTATTTTTC
>CAYXGR010000112.1:0-9030 GCA_964464525.1 uncultured Planctomycetaceae bacterium | reverse complement strand
CGCGATTTGAAGCCGGCATGACGCCGATGGGTCCCGTTCGATAAACAATAACAAAAACAACGACCGGCGGGACGCCGAGGCTCACCGTCCATAGAACGCCGCAATTCGCACCGGTTGGAAACCGGTGCCACAGGACTGTTAGGACCCACTCTTATTCCGCGGGTTCGGGGCGGTGGGGTCGGTCGTCTTGACGATGGGTGGACGAGGGGGGGATCTTGCCGCTGCCGAAGCCCTTGATGGCGGGCATGTCCTCCGGCTTCTCGCTGGGATGGACGGCGAAAACCTCGACGCGAACGATGTCGTCGAACGGGACCGTGACCACGAAGCAGCCGACCTTGTAGGCCTCGTCGGCCGCCATGCACTCGAAGGTCATCGAGCCGGTGGTTGGGGTCTTGATAATCTCCTTGATCTCGTAGGAGAAGCCGTCCCGGAGATAGACGATGGTGCGGGCCTCGAGTTCGTCGATAAATTTCTTGAACTTGTCGTCCTTGGCGGCCTTCTTGGGTTCCAAATCGGGGAAATGATTCAGGGCGCATCGACGCCTCGCTTCGCCGGTTTTCTCCTTGAATTCCCCGCCGAACCACCAGTCATAATTGAAGATCATTCAGATTCCTTGTTGCTTGCCGGTCGTGTAGAATGATGCAATCGAGCGATACCACTCGACATCCCGCACCTGAAAGCAGCATCACACTAGGGTGGAGGCAAACCCGTGTCAATCCGAATACGACACAGTAGTTCATGTCGGGTCCATGACACGATCGGCGTATTCTCTTGCCGGCTTCAGCCGGCAGTTTTCTTGTTTGCCACCGACTTGAGTCGGTGGTTCAAGGCACAGCAGAGCACCATCAGCCGGCTTCAGCCGGGCTTTCATGATCCGACCCCGGGGAAACGGGATCCCATTTCCCCGTTCAAACTGTCATGCATCCGTTCATGTCTTGATTTGGAGTCGGATCGAGCATGATCACGGGGGATTCGCCATCATCTGATGCGGGCCGATCGGACCGCGATCGCACGCGACTCGTGAAACAGGCGGCCGCCGAGCTGGGATTCGAGCGTTGCGGCATCGCCGGGGCCGGGCCGATTCCGCGTGAAGGAGCGCTGCTGGACTGGCTGTCGCGGGGCCGGGCGGGATCGATGGCCTACATGCACCGGCATGCGGGCTCCCGCCGGGATGTGCGTGAATGGCTGCCTTGGGCTCGGAGCGTGATCGTCGTCGCGTTGAACTACCGCCGACCCGCGCCGGTGAAGCCGAGCGACCGACCGCGCGGGCGGGTGGCGATGTATGCGTGGGGCGAGGACTACCACGTCGTGCTGCGGCAGAAGCTGAACCGGCTAGCGGAAGTGCTGGAAACCCGGCTCGACGCGCCTTTTCAATCCCGCGTCTGCGTGGACACGTCGGCGATCGTCGAGCGGGAGCTGGCGGCGATGGCGGGGATTGGCTGGATCGGCAAGAACACGCTGGTCTTGCACCCGGCGCTCGGTTCGTTCTTCTTTCTGGGTGAAATCATCACGGATCTGTCGCTGGAAGCGGACGCGGCGGAGCCGGACCACTGTGGGAGTTGTACGCGTTGTCTGGAGGCGTGCCCGACTCAGGCATTTCCGAAGCCCTACGAGATGGACGCGAGCCGGTGCATTTCCTATCTGACGATCGAGCATCGCGGAGAGATCGACCCGGTGCTCGCGTCGAAGACGGACGACTGGATATTCGGGTGCGACGTTTGCCAGACGGTCTGCCCGTTTAATGCGAAGACGGGAGAGAAACGACAAAACAACAAAACGTCAAAACGTCAAAACGTCAAAATTACAACGACGCAAAAAGGAGAGGAAACAAGCGATGGCCTTGTAAGCGGGGTTGAGGATCGGCCGGCGGCGGGGGATTCATTCGTGGAGACCGTCTATCCGTCGCTGGAGGCGATCGAGGCTTGGGACGCGGCGGCGTATCTGCGGGCGGTGAGGGGGAAGGCGACGAAGCGGGCGAAGCTGGAGATGTGGCGGCGGAATGCGGAGATTGTCAGGGGGAACGTCGAAGTGCCTTAGTAAGGATCCCTGACCGCGACGGATTCAGACATCGGAGATGACGGCCAGCCTTCCGAGGGCGTCGTTGTCTTCACACATCCCGGTCACAGTGAACACTTGTATCTGCCGATATCTCTGTGTCCGGTCTCTTGGAACATAGATGGGGGTCCGGCATCAGAGCCGCGACCGTAAGGGAGCGGTCGGCGCTCATTCGGAAGGACAGTTTGATTAGGACACCGACCGCTCCCTTACGGTCGCGGCTCTGATCAAAAACGAATTCGGAATCGGCTGATGTATGAATCTTGAAACTGTTCGACATCTCTACCTGCGACGGATTGTGGCTCCGGTCCTGCGCGGGCTTGGGGTTCGGTTGAGTACGGGACTTGCTCGGCGGCTCTCTCGGGGGGTCTTTGAGATGAATGGGGCCGGTCGCCAGCGTGCGGAATCCCGACTGCGCGTTGCGTTGCCGAATGCAACCGATGACGAGATTCACGCGATCGCCGCCGCTTCGTACGAACACATCGCCCGGTTCTGGATCGAGGCCCTGTTTATCCCGCGACGGCTGGGGGCTGTCCCTCGAGAAGACTGTGGCACCGGTTTCCAACCGGTGCGAAACTCAAAACTCCAAACGTGTGCTCCGCAGCAAGTCGATCGATGGCTTGGGTGGCACGGTCTGGCGCAGCCAGGCCGTGGTTGCTCGAAACGCCCACGGCCTAACGACTACGACGCTAGACCGTGCCACCCATCAAGTCATGTGCGACGGAGCACTGGGAACTCGGAACTTCAATCGCTCGCCGAATCTCGTCGTGGGTGTCTTCTTGCCGCGGGGTATCACGGCAACCTAGCCGCCGGGGCCTGCATGCTCGGGGAAATCTTCCATCCGATTTATGTTGTTGTAGATTTTCTCGCGCAGCCTGCGCTGGCTTCCTGGCAACGCGAACTGTATGCACAGCCTCATGTGCGCCCGATAGAACGAAGCGCGGCGGCGGCCCGGGTACCGCGAATCCTGTCTGAGGGCGGAGCGATCCTCATGGTCGCCGAACATGAGCGCCCACACGGTCGCGCCGTCGAAACGCGATTTCTCGGGCGGCCCATGCGTTGCTACCCGACGCTGGGCCGATTAGCCCGCTGGTATGATGTCCCGATCGGGGTTGTGACCTGCCGGTGCGAGGGGGAACCGCTTTCCTTCACGCTTAATCTGCACGATGTGGTCGAAGCCGGTACGTTGGACGATGACGATACGATTGTTCGCCGAGTGATGGCCGTGCTCGATCGCGCGATCATGCAATCGCCGGAGCAATACTTCTGGTCGATGCCGACGCGTGTACCAATCGAGCACCAATCAGAGCCGAGTTTAATCAGTGCCGTACCAATCAGAGCCGCGCCCGTAAGCAAGCGGTCAGCGCTCAATAGGAACGGCCCTGTGATTCTGGAGAGTACCGCTCCCTCACAGTCGCGGCTCTGTTCAAAAGACGACGTCTCAAACACGCTCGAAGCGCACGCGTGATCAGCAATTGAGCGAACGCAAGGGCTACTGGAAGGGAAACCGGATCGGCGTCGTCCCGAAGAGCATGTCGAAGAGGGTGGGCGTGGCGATCGACGTCAGCGGCGGGCAATAGGCGGGCAGATCGGGCGGGGCCTGTTGGGCCTGTACCCAGGGGGTGATGCCGAGGACGACGAGACCGGCGATGGTGATGATCCGCCGCCAGGTGAAGCCGGGCGACGGGTGGATGGGGTCAGATTGTTCCTTTTTACTCTTCATAATGGACTCAGCGGACAGAACCCGGTCCGACTGAACCTATTTTCACCGCCTGTGCGCTCGGATTATCGGTCGTTTGCGATCCGCTTCCTGAAAAAGCGGTTATGATGGGACCTCGCGGTATCGCTCGGACCGGACGGACCCGTCCCGCAATTTCCCGCACAACATAGAGATCCATCAACCCTTCTGGAGAGACAGCGGTATGTCACCACAATCCGTAGCCGCATTTAACACAGGCAGTTCCCCCGAACCCCGCACCCTATTTGGCCATCCATACGGCCTCTATACGCTGTTTTTCACGGAACTCTGGGAGCGATTCAGCTTCTACGGTATGCGGGCACTGTTGATCCTTTACATGGTCAACCATTTCTTCTGGTCGCAGGAGGATGCATCGAGCCTCCTCGGAACCTACGCGGCCCTGGCCTATGGCGTACCCGTTCTGGGTGGCCTGATCGCCGACAAGTATCTCGGGGCAAAGCGCGCTGTTATTGTTGGCGCGGTTTTGCTGTCCATCGGCCACTTTATGATGGCCTTCGAACAGATGACCGTTTTCTACATAGCCCTCGGTTTCATCATTGCCGGTGTGGGATTTCTGAAGCCCAATATCTCGACCCAGGTGGGCAACCTTTACAAACCCGACGATCCACGCCGGGATGGGGCCTTCACTATTTTCTATATGGGTATCAATCTCGGCGCCCTGGGCGGTCCGTTGATCTGTGACTGGCTTCGTATCCATTACGGCTGGCACTATGGTTTCGGCGCCGCGGGCGTGGGGATGGTATTCGGATTGATCGTCTATATCATCGGACAACGCAAGCTGGTCGAGTTCAATCAGGACGTCAGTGAATCTGAGACTGACGATGGTGCAAAAACTACCGCCGCGATTCCCCCGCACGTCGTTCGAGATCGCATCACCGTACTCCTGGTCGTATTCGCATTTGTGATCTTGTTCTGGATGGCGTTCGAACAGAGCGCGAACGTGATGGTGGTCTGGGCTGACAAGCATACGAACCTGCGTATGTTTTCATCAGAGCCGCCGCCCGTGACACTGGATGGCGTAGCGCCAACCCCCGAGGCGGGTTCGGGCAGTTGGACCGATTGGGTCATGGGCGCCGGTCAAACCCAGTCATTCAATCCACTGTTTATCATCTTGCTCGCGCCGGTCTTCGCCTTCGTATGGGTCTGGCTGGACAGGCGCAAGCTGCAGCCGTCCACACCCACCAAGATGGTCTTTGGTATCGCCCTGGTGGCCGTGGCGTTCGCGGTGCTGGAACCCGCCGCGCGCCAGGAGAATCGCCCATCCAGCGCACAGTTATCCGAACTGCCTCAGGATCTCGATCTCTCTGAATATGGCGCCACGAGATTAACTTATGACGCGGAGGCGAAGGAGCTTCGCATGACCGGCGTCCTGAGCGATCTCGATCGACTGAAGATCCTCGCCAAGACTGCTCCCAAGGATTTAACAGATGCCGTCGAGTCGATCATGAAGGCGTCAAAAGAACGGGCGGACAAGGCCAGTTTCGGTGAAGAATGGGAGTTGTCCGAGAAGATTGACTCCGCGCCGGCCGGGTTCGCGGTGGTCGGAGAGGAGTCGAATAAGATAGTCAAATGGGATGCAGCCACGAAGACGCTGACGACGACCGGCGAGATTCAGGGGCGCGTCAGAATAGAGCTTCTAGCGATGGCCGCGTCGCCCGATATCAAGACGGCGGTAGATAAAATATACATGGATTCGTCACAATTCAGAATCAGCATATGGTGGCTCATTCTGCACTTCGTGGTACTCACCATGGGCGAACTGTGCCTCTCGCCTGTCGGCCTGTCGCTTGTCACAAAATTGGCTCCCGCGAAGCGTGTCGGGCTGTTCATGGGAGGCTGGTTCCTGGCGACGGCGATCGCGGAGAAGCTGGCGCACATCTTCGGCGGCATGTGGGGGACCATGACGCCGTCCAAGTATTTCATGATCTTTGTGATCTTCTGCGGGGTTGGGGCCTTGTTGTTAGCGATATTGATCCGGCCACTGAAGCGGATGATGCACGGTGTACACTGAGGACACTTGAGTCTCGCGTGAAACGGAATCGATAAGCCCGTTGAAATGGGCTGAAGCGATAAAGCAAAATCTCGGGCCGCGTCACTGGCCCCGAGGGACCGGCCTGAAGCCCGCTTTGCGGGGAAGCCCAGTGAACGGGGTTGAAGACATCTCAGAACGGACGGGTCTGCTTAGCAGAGGTCATTTCCCAATTGTTCTTTCAGGAAGGTTGGAGTGCCCGGCATGCTCACCCGATACGCCATACCCGCGCCTTGGGGCTCGGGTATGCCACCTGAGCATCGGAGATACATGGGGCAATCGGCACTGCTTGCAGCAGTGGCACACGGGGCTCGGGTACACACGCACCGGTTGAAAACCGGTGCCACAGCGAGATTCAGGCCGGCTTCCGCAGCCATTCCGGTCGGCCATCTTCACCCGTATCCGATTCGGCGACGCGGGCCATCGTTGCGAGATCGACGACCGAATCGATTCGCAGTTTGGTCATGATGTGCCCTCGATGAACGTTGACCGTTCGCTGGCTCAAGCCCAGCCCGAAGGCGATCTCCTTCACGGACTTCCCCGTTGCCAACAGCAACATCACTTCATGCTCTCTCGGCGTCAGCCGTGTGAGAGACTTGGCCACTTCCGCCCTTTCGGCCTCATCCTTTCGTCGCCGGGCATCGAGCGATAGTGCCTGGCACAACCGTTCCAGAAGGCGCGTCGTGTCGTACGGCTTTCGGATGAAATCGACGGCCCCGGCGTGCATGACGCGAACCGCCGTCTCGACGTCGCCATGCGCCGAAAGGATGATGATCGGAATACCGATTTTCAGCTTCGCGAGCTTGTCCTGCAATTCAAGACCGCTCATACCGGGCATGCGAATATCGAGCACCAGGCAACCGGTCAGGGTCGGATCATAGCCCTCGAGAAAGGACTCGGCCCCGTGAAACTTGCGCACGCGCATGCCCGCGGATTCCAGCAGCCGCCCGAGCGACTCGCGAAAGGCCTCGTCATCATCCACGATAAATACGATTCCCTCAGGATCCATTGTGGCCCCCAGTGCCGTTGACCGGCAATGTAAACTTAAACGTTGTCCCATGATTACGATTTGGCATCGCCCACAATCGGCCGCCGTGTCCCTCGATGATCGAGCGGCTGATCGACAACCCCATGCCCATCCCCTCATTCTTGGTGGTAAAATAGGGCTCGAAGGCACGATCCAGTGATGTGCCCTTGAGACCCGTGCCGGTATCGCGGATGGAAAACTCGATGACCCCTTCCTTGTTGACCTCCGTATGAATAACCAGATCCTTCCGATCGGGATCAATCTCCCTCAATGCATCGACACTGTTTCGCATCAGATTGATGATGACTTGTTCGATCTGAATGCACTCTGCCTCAACCAATGGCAGGCCGTCCTGCAACTCGAAACGCGGCTGCAGCCCGTTGGGTCGGGTTTCGACTTTCATCAAGCCCGCCGCATCCCGAACGATGTCGTTCAGATTCACCCGTGTGGCCTGAGGTTCCCGTTTGCGGACCACACGGCGAAGATGATCGATGATCGCCCCCGCGCGCTGCGCCTGGGCGGCTGCAAGCGTGATATCTTCGAGCAGATCCTCCGGTTTGGCGCGGCGTGAACGGATGCGAACGGCGCAGGCCTGAATGTAATTCACGATGGAGGCCAACGGCTGGTTCAGTTCGTGGGCCAGCCCGGAGGCCATCTCGCCCATCGTTCCGAGCCGGGTCATGTGGGCAAGATCCGCCTGTCGTTGACGTGCCTGCTCCTCAGCATGCACCCGCATGGTGATGTCCTGAACGACGACGCTGACGCCCGAGACGATTTCACCCTCGGTCCGCTTAGGATGCGAACTCACCAGCCAGACGCGTTGTGTCCCATTGATGTCGGTGCCCTGGACCTCGACATGCGAGACGATCTCACCCATGCTCAGCACCTTGCGCTGGGCCGCCTCCACCTGTGCGGCAATCTGCGGTAAGACATCGCGAAAAAGCAGGCCGATGTGTTCCAGAGCCGGTCTGCCGCTGATGGCGGCAAGTTGTTCGTTGATCCGGACAAATCGCAGGTCTCGATCGAGAAAGCACAGTCCGACCGGCGACGTGTTATAGATGTGTTTGACTTCGCTGAATTGCCGCCGCGCCCGGGCCTCGCTTCGTTCTCGTGCACGGATCGCCTTGCAGAGGATGATGACCGCCCCACCCAGAAGCAGGACCAGACCTGCGGTGCCCAGGCCGGTCAATCCACTGCCGACGCCGCTGGCCATCAGGGATGCCTCTTCATCGTACAGAAATGCGATGCGCCATTGACCATCACCCGGAAAGTGGACCGGCGTCCATAAGGCCGCGTACCGATCGGCATAGAAGGCGCTTTCTCGGCGTTCGAAGAACCCTCGGACGCTCTCCTTGCCAAATCGCTTGTGAAACCAGGGGTTCATCTCCACCGGAAAGTCGGTGCAGACGTCGAAGCTGCCCGTCTCGCGGGCCAGGAGCACCGCGTTGCTAAGGCTGCTGCTCTCAAGTTCCTCGGAGATCATTTGCGACGGCAGCATCGCCACAACGATGCCCTGAAGCTGATCCCCCGATCGAATCGGCACGGAAAAAATTCGACCGGGCGTCCCGGTGCACAGGAGCACCGGATCGCTGATCTGGAAGGCCAGTTCGGCGTCTTCCTCAAACCGGCGAATCTGCTCGAGATGCACCGCATACTCCGCCGCCTCCCGTCTGATCGTGTGCAATTCATCTGAGTCGTGTTCGTCGTCTCCCAGCTCGAAGGCGCGCAGAGGCGGTTCTTGGCCCTTGAAGTCGCGCTGGATGACATAGATCTCGTTAACGTGCCGTTGGGCGTAATTCGCCTCGAAGATGGCATTCAGATACGCGGTCGATTGGGCGTTGATATCCATTACTTGCGGATACTGACTCATCGTACGCAGGCACATATGAATCTTGCCCACGAAGTCCTCGATGTGATCCTTGGCGGCCTGCATCTTGAGCCGATTGCGTTCACGGAGTTGCTCCACGACCGCGTTCCGCTCGTGTCGACTGCTGTACAAAACCAAAAGGGCGATCAGGATAGCGGCGGCGGCGCTGATCCACTGTATCCAGCCCAGCTTCGCCGACAGTCGATCCGACGCGGTGCAGGATTCGATTCCCGTTGATTCCAACGGGTCATGATGCGAAGGATTCATGTTCATTGTTGACGCAGACGCAGTTG
>CAYXGR010000111.1:0-9108 GCA_964464525.1 uncultured Planctomycetaceae bacterium | reverse complement strand
GCGATGCCAACCCCTTCGGAGCAGTGACGGAATAACTTACCGGCGGTCGGGGTAGCGAGACGACTACGGCCGGCCAAGGACATTTCGAAACCGGGAAGTTATTGAATCTGCGTTCCTTACCCATCCCATACAGCCGGGACGTGTTGACCTGGCACCCGGCGCAGGCTTACCGGCCTCAGCCTTCAAGTCATACACATTCCGAACCGAGTAGAAAAGGCGGGGATGCGGCATCGCCTCCCAACGACCGTGGTGGATGGTCACTCAAGATTGATGATTTCGGACGCATCCTCCGCCGTGGTCGTCCGAAAATGCGATCCTCGGGATAATTGGCCACGTGATGACCACAACCCGATTTGCATTTCACGCTATGCGTATTGCATTGTTACATGTTCACCCTTGGGGGAGATCCAGCCATGAGAAATGCCGTCCAGCTCGATTCCGGCGCGTCCGGACTCGTCATCGATTCCGCGATCCACACGAACGCGCCGATCGTGATTGAGTCACCGGCCTTTCCCGAAATCACCCTCAATGGATATTTGATCTGCGGTGACGAATCGGCATTGCTCATGGAGGTAACGGGGCGCCCCGCTGTTGAATTCGCACGGATCATCAAGGCCGTCTGTGATGTCAAGATCTACACGGACAAACGATACTGTTTTCATTCCACGATTACCGAAACGCCGTCCTGGGGCGACAGCCGCTCTATCGCCATCACACGACCGGACAGCATTTCCGTACTCGATCGGCGAAAGTCGCTCCGGGCAAAACTGGCACCATCTTCGAAAGTCGCGTTGCGATGGACACATTCCGGAACCGCCCGCCGCCAGACCGTCAATCTGCTGAACGTCAGCGCGGACGGCATGGCCTGCCGCCTCGACGCATCCCTTGCCACACAGTTCGATCAGCAGGAGACGATCGACGTGACGTTCGATCTTCCCGGCCACCGCAGGCCGTTTGATCTCAAGGCGCGCGTGACCAATACAACCCCGGGAAGTGAGGGTTGGACCATTTTGGGGCTTCAGTTCGTGGCGACGGCCAAAGATAGCGAAGCGATCGAGGCCCTGCGTTCCGCCATCATGGGGAAACAGGCCAGTCCAGTTGAATCGGAAGTGTGTGTATGAACCAAGCCATTGGCGTAAAACAGGCAAACCATCATTCACTGCTCGAATGGGCGGCCGAGAAACGGGTCGACCTCGTTGTGTCGCATGCCGTGGATGGCGGCTGGGTGAACCTCCGATCGCGGTTCATCCGGTTTGATCACGATCAAAACGTGATCGAGATCACCTATCCGCAGGCGGGCGAGCATCAGACGCCGCCGGAAATCGTGGTGGGTCAGAACCTGGGTATTTCCTTCCGCCGCGGCCACAAGAAATGCTTGTTCGTCAGTGACGTCGCGATGCGCAGAGAGGAAGTGGACTCGAGCGGTCCGGGTATTCACACGCTGGTGCTGCGCGTTCCGGAGGAAATCCGCTCGCTCCAGCGACGTGCCTTTCAGCGTGTGATGATCCCCCCGAACGAGTTCATCGCGGTCAAACTTTGGGAAGGCGGCGTACCCGACAAGGATTCGGTTGTCTGGCCGCTTTGCTCCGGACGAATCGCTAACATTTCCGTCGGTGGCGTCCTGGTCGATATCCGAGCCGATCAAAACCCGCGGCTGCGCGTCAGCGACATCGTCGGTGTCGAGATTACCGCGCGACCGGGTGCGCAGCCGGTCAGTATCGATGGTCAGTATCGCCATTGCGTTCAGGAAGGCGAGGACCGGTTGGGATTGGGTTTTCAATTTCTCGCGTTGGAACACGATATTCCCGGACGATCCTCGATCATGGAGGTCGCCGAGTTCGTCCGCAGTCTTCGCAGGACGCGGCGTTATTAAGCGTGCAAGGATTGCGGATTGTCACGTCGATTTTGCGCGGATCGCACCCACGTCCTGGATAACAGTCTGAATAGTGTGTGAACGCGGCGCAAGATGTGCCATCGTATCGCACTGAGTGCGCGCAAAAAAAGAGGGCCCGAGCTCGCCGTTACTCGGACCCTCCAAGCCAGGCTGTCCCGCCCTACGGCGGAGACCCACAGCCTCGTGCATAAACTATCGGCACAAGTTCGCGATCCCTTGAACGAGCGATAATCATCTTGCGAGAAGAAAATACATGCGAATCGTTTTCTTAAAACGATGCTCGATTGTATGCGCTTTTATCGGAACATGATCACGATGTTTCGGTGAGCGTGTCTGCTCCCAATTGCCCGAAACCCACTGCTTCAAGGTACGCCGATCATCAGGTGCCTGACGGGTCCAGGAACCGGCGAAGATATGGACGCAAAAGCGTAGTCACCTGCTCCACTGTCAGGCCTGAAAAAACCTGGATCCGCCGGGCCATATCTTCCTCGCAATCGGGATGATACATACGAGGAACAAACGCATCATCGGGCATATGCTCCAAGACTTCCGGATCGACCTCCGGTTCGAGCGTCATCCGTATCCGTAACCAGTCATACACACCCTCTCCGAACGGACCCAGCCGCATCGTGATCCGTTCCGGTGTGATCTCGATCCCGACACGCGCCGGCCAGGCTACCAACACCAGCCATCGGATAGCGGGCACCAGCAGGATCAACCCCAACACCACCAGCGTCAGATAGACAATACCCAGCCCGATAAAAATCGCCCGTTGCGACTGCCACATCAGGCTCCAATCCGAAGTCGAATACCATTTCCACAATAACACGATCAACAGGCCCGCGCAGGCCGACCGCCACAAGCCGCGAACAGCCGCCCGGATGCGATCCACGCTCAACTCGATCGGATCAGGTGTCTGCATCTTGATCTCTCAGGTGTGTACCCTTCGATTCAATCTCCCCCTCCCGTGTCCGCCACGACACGCTCGCCGACGAGGCGACCGGATCGTATCATAGCCCCCGATGAGCGACCACGATGCAACCCGGCGATACCTGCTGGATTTCGACACGCACCGGCTCGGCCAGGTGTTCACCGACGTCCTGGTCATCGGTTCGGGTGTGGCGGGGCTTCGTGCCGCGATCGAGGCCTCCGAATCGGCCCATGTCATCGTCGTCTCGAAAGATGCCCTCAACGAGAGCAACACCGCCGCCGCCCAGGGCGGAATCGCCGTCGTCACCGATGAGATGGATTCATTCGAAGCCCATATTTCGGACACCCGAATGGTGGCCTGTGAAATCGGAAATCGAGCCGCGATTGAGGCCATGATCCGCGAGGCCCCCGCGGAGCTGGAATCCCTGATCGAGTGGGGCGCCCAGTTCGATCTCGAAAACGGCGCGGTCGCCCTGGGCATGGAAGGTGGTCATTCCACCCGCCGGATCGTGCACGCCATGGGCGACGCGACCGGCCGCGAAATCAGCCGTACCCTGAATGACCGGGCCAGCCAATCGGAACGGATTCGATTCTTCGATCAATGTTTTCTGATCGATTTCGTGGTGGAAGACGGCCGCTGTATCGCCGCCTTGACCTATCATCGACGATACGGCCATCAGATCATCTGGGCCAAGCAAACGATACTCGCATCGGGCGGCGCCGGGCAACTCTATCGCGAGACGACTAACCCGCGCGGGGCGACCGCCGACGGTCATGCAGTCGCCTTTCGCGCCGGGGCTCGGCTGCGCGATATGGAGTTCGTCCAGTTTCACCCGACCGCGCTGTACGTGGCTGGCGCGGCCCGGGCCCTGATCAGTGAGGCCGTTCGCGGCGAGGGCGCGCACCTGGTGGATCACACCGGTCATCGCTTCATGCCCGACATGCATCCAGACGCGGAACTGGCGCCGCGCGATATCGTCAGCCGGGCGATTCTGTCGCATCTCGTTGAAACATCCTCTACGGCGGTCTATCTCGATGTTCGGCACTTTCCACCCGGGCGATTCGAGACCCGATTTCCGAACATCGCCGCCCTCTGCCGGGAATTCGACATCGACGTCGGCCGAGAGCCGATCCCCGTCCGCCCGGCGGCGCACTACATGATCGGCGGCGTCGCGGTCGACGGCGACGGTTGCTCCTCGATCGACGGACTCTTCGCCTGCGGCGAGGCCGCCGCCACGGGGGTCCACGGGGCCAACCGCCTTGCGAGTAATTCGCTTCTTGAAGGGCTGGTCTTCGGCCGGCGCGCGGGCGCGCGGGCCGCGTCACGGGCGATCGAACAACCCATCCCCGTGACCTCCCGTTCGCTCGATCATCACATCACACCAAGCTCCCGCACCGAGCTTGATCTGGCCGACGTGCGCAACAGCCTTCGGGCCATTTGCTGGCGGAACCTCGGCATCCGGCGGACGGGGACGCGACTCGCCGAGAGCCTGGAGATCATCGATTTCTGGAGCCGCTACGTGATGGACAAGGTTCTGAACGATCGAATGGGCTGGGAGACGCAGAACATGCTGATCGTCGCCCGCTGTATCGCCCAATCAGCCCTGGCTCGGGAGGAATCGCGAGGCGTACACTATCGCGATGACTTTCCGGACCGGCGCGATGATTCTTTTCTCGGACACATCTCGCTCGAACGCACGGATCAAACGATCCAATTGGAGTTCGAATCAACGGCCACATAATCGGACGATTCGACGTGATTGAATTTCGTATCGACAGATAAAAGAGCTGCGCGGTTACTCCCCGTTGCATGCACCGATACAGCTTCCGCTATCGGCGACACCGAGCGAGCGGAGCTTATCTCCGGCTGTGCCCTGACCGATCATCCAGCCATGGCGGTTTCACGATCGCCGAAGGAGGTGGGAAGACAATGGAAGCCAATCATGCGCCGAATCCCCGCTCGGGGACAGGTTCGATCCATCGTGACCGAAACATGATCTCCGCGCTGGGAGGGATCGTCGGGTTCTTTATGTTATGGGGCTTCATGCTCGTATCGGGATCGAACGGTTATTTTTCAGATACATTCATAGATATTCCGATCATGGCGGGAACGCTGCTCCTTCCGATTATGATCCTGCTGACAATCTACGGCGGAGCGGGCATCGTCGATGCCTTCGGCTATCTCTTCCGAAAACACGCGCCCACCAAGACCGCCGCCGACGCCGTGACCTTTTTTCAACTCTGGGCGGCCTTCGCCCTGGCGACGGGTTTCCTGCTGACCGTGGTCGGCCTCGTCATCATGCTCAAAAACATGGATGACGTTTCGAAGATCGGTCCCGGCATGGCCATCTCGCTGCTGAGCCAGCTCTACGGCGTCTTCATCGCCGTTGCCTGTATCGCCTGTGCGGCAATCATCGCCCGGCGGCACAAGGGTTCGGTCGTCGCGCAACCGCTCGCACGACAATCCATCGGCGTCGCGGGGATCACCGTCGTGGCGGGGACGATGACCGTGGTCATTTCCTTCGGAATTTTGATGCTCGCGTTACAGGTTGCCGGTTGATTGGGAATCCCCTCTGTGTCGGGTGCCATGCTTACACGTCCCGGCCTTATTGGGACGGGTAAGCATGCCGAATACAAATCAAGTCGATACCAATCAAAAAACGTCAATCTGACAGGATACGCCGCGCCCGATTCTCTTACCCTATGGACACACGCCCGCGAGAATGCAATCCAAAAATGGTGGCGTGTCCAGTCCATTCGCGACGCCGTCGTTGTTCATGTCCGCCAGCGAAACCCCCTGAGGATCAATGCCCAGCAGCACATTGGTGAACAGCGGAATATCCGTGGGCTCGACGGCACCGTTTCCGTTCAGATCGCCGGACGGATCGCACTCATCGGGTATCCCATTGGTATTGGCATCATTACCTGCCAGTTGCTGATCGTCGGGAATGCCGTCAGGCTGGCAGTCCGAGCTGAGTGTGACAAGGAGCGAATCCTGAGCGGTGAGTCCCCCGTCATCCGTCACGCTGAGAATGACGTTGTGACTCCCGGAAGCGAAAGAAGCGCTGAGAATGGGACCGCTGCCGAGTAGTGTCGTCCCCTCCCACCACTCATACGAGGCGAGCACACCGTCCGGGTCTATCGACGCTGAGCCATCGAGCGTGAACAATTCAAAACCATTGCCATCGGCATCGATCCCCGACTGGTCTGGGCCCGCGTTGGAGATCGGAGACTGATTCGCGAACAGCGACCTGACGATCACTTCGTCGACAAAATAAAGTCCCGTCGTCGTGTTCGACTCGAATCGAAGCACGATATTTGCTGCCGTCGCGGGGAACCATGAATGGCCAAGGGGAACGCCCGATCCGCCGAATAAGTGGTAGGTGTCGTCACTCTCGACGCTGGTGATCGTCTGGATCGTTGTGAATGGACCCCCATCGACACTCACCTGGACAAACACTTCATCCGATGCGGCAAATTGCGTTGCCTTGCCCCAATAACTCAAAGTCATGCCGGTGGTGCCGGCGGGTAGATTGATAGACCGGCTCAGGAATGAACCGGTTGTGCCGATGCGCACCTGCGGGGGAGATGGAAAGTTGTCCAAATTGGACAGCGAGATATCGCCGCCCGTGATCCAGGCACCGAGACCGCCGGAGAAACCTTCGAAGAGAACCTGAGCAGCATTTACCAATTGTACGCGAACCGTCACAATATCGCCCCGGGTCATACCCGCATCATCTGTGACGGTCAGCACCAGTCCATGGTTTCCGGTCGTGGGCAGATCCGTCGTCAAAACCGGCGAAGATCCGAGCACGGTCTCTCCCTCGAGCCAGGTGTAACTGACGATCGAACCGTCCGGATCGAATGACGCACTGCCGTCTACCGTGATGGTTTCAAATCCGTTTTCATCCGCGTCCTCGACGACCAGATCCACGCCTGCCAACGCGACTGGGGGCTGATTGGGATTCACGGGCCAGGGCGCACCCTCGAAAATGAATGCGGCGCCTTCGTTCTCCTGGCCCGCATCCCAGTACCCCTTGCCCATAATGACATCCGCGAAACCGTCTCCGTTGACGTCGCCGGCGCCGGCGACATCGAAGGCGGTATTGTTCCCAAGAACCATCGCTCCCGACTGTCTGGCCTCAAGTCTCAGATCAGCATCCAACAGGCTGTCAGTGATCATTCCCGAGGGCCGGCCTCGGAACAGATAGACCACCCCCTCACTATTCAGACTTCCGAGATAGGCACGGGCACCGATCAGCACGTCGTCGAACCCGTCACCATCCACGTCTCCGGCCCCCGCCAAGGACAATCCCACCCAATCTCCGCCGTTCGCTCCCCAAAAAGTCGCGTGTGCATCCGCAGTGGTTGTACCGCTTAGCCCCGTCGGCCCCCCGAGGAAGGCATAAGCCACACCCTCCTCTGACGATGTGAATGGCTCCTTTTCACGGAATGGAGTGCTTGCGAGGATGTCGGCGAAACCGTCGCCGTTGATATCACCGGCCCCCGCAACGACGCCGAAGGCGGGTACCGAGAAGCCGAACGGCCCTGCCGGTGCAATCCGCTGCGCGGCGAGGAGATCGGTGCCCACGATTCCACCGACACTCCCCAGGAACAGGGAAACCTCCGAACCTCCACACACGACGTCATCGAAACCATCGCCGTTGACATCACCGGCGCCTGCAACCGGGCCGATCGATCCATAGATCGTGGGAAGGGGCAGGCCCGTATCTTCATAGGGCAACAGGACCGAGTCGGCATCGTCGAAGCCGGTGCCGACGATCCCCGCGGGGCCGCCGTGGAACACCAGGGCTGCTCCATAGTTACCCGATCTCTGGTTGGGCGGGATGTTGGGTGGAAATGGCGTCCCATGGCCCGGCACGCCTACGAGGACGTCTGCAAAGCCATCGCCATTGACATCGCCGGCGCCGGAGACAAACACACCGAGATCCGATGAAAACTGGTTCGCCGTGATCCATGCGTCGGAGGTGGTCGGATCTGTGCCGGTGATGCCACTTGCGCTACCATTAAAAACAAAGGCAGCGCCGGTCACTCCGAGAAGACCGAATACCGGGTCTACGAACGAATCGTCATAGAAGTGAGCCCCGACGATGATGTCGTCGAAACCATCGCCGTTGACGTCGCCCACCCTGGACTGGGGAACGGTGCCGAGCTGCGCAAAGGCCTGGTTGGATTCAATCCATGCATGGGCGGTCGTCGGATTCGAACCCACGATTCCGGCCGCGCTGCCGAGAAACACGAAGGCTGCTCCTTCGTGGGGATCTCCCCCATCCCAGCCCGGCGCACCGACGATCACATCGTCGAAGCCGTCGCCGTTAACATCTCCCGCCGACGAGACGCTGCCACCAAAGGCCGCGGGCAGTAAACCCGGCGGATCTGGCTGGTTGGATTCAAGAAATGCATCCGCCACACTTGTGAGCAGGGGGTCGATCAGGAGGGGATAGACAACCGAAGAATCGTTGATGACGAGGCGAACCCGTTGCGGCCCGGGAACCTCTAAGTGTGAGGGTAGCGTCCGGCCCTTCGCGTCTAGCGTAGTCAGTGCGCCGTATCGAAGTTTCCTCCCCGCGTGGGTGGCAAGAATCACGGACTCATCGTGAAGCGCGGCACGCGCCCGTTCGACCGCCAACTCGAGTACCAGCAAGCCCTCGCCCCGAGGCCGTGCCTCGAGGGTGAAGCCCTGCTCGAGGCCCCGCGCGGAATTCTCGTACCATTCGATGACTCCGGGGCGATGGATTTCGACACGCCCAGCCGCATGATTCACGATCCCCTCGGCGATTGGCGACAACTTGGCATCGCGCCCAATGCCGGCCAACGAGAGACTGAACGGCTGAGGATGTTTCACTTCCGTTCGCGTCTGTACCTGGATACCGGTGGGCTCGAAGAAGGTGCGCAGGTTGTGTGCGCGGTTTGGCGCCTGGAGTCCACGCTCGCTTTCGCTCGCATGGTATTCCGCCTTGACCAGCCCCCGCTGCACACGGCTCCACCAATCCTCCTCCTGCTCCTGGATTGTTGTATTGCGCGAGGGCATAAACGCGGGCACGATGTCATCCTGAAGTTCATCGGATGCGATCCGATCGAAACCGTTGTGCGGTCCGACGGCCCCGGAATCACCCTTCGAAAAGGGATCGAACGCGGCTGTTTGCGATTCAACGATGTCGCCTGGAACACCACATCCAACCGATATGAATACAATCATGATCGAAAGGACGAGACACATCCGGATTACTTTCGTCATCAATTCATGTGTAATCATGGGTACT
>CAYXGR010000110.1:6993-9123 GCA_964464525.1 uncultured Planctomycetaceae bacterium | reverse complement strand
GAGGACGTGTGCCACTGCTACTTGCAGTGCGAATGGAGGGTGGCATGGCCAAGCGTAGCGCGGCCATGCTGAACTGTGGCACCGGTTTCCAACCGGTGCGGATCACAGGTCACATACTTTACCACAGGCATCAGTATCCGGCTGTAGTGCGAGAATGACATTTCGTATGGCCTTGGAAATCCCCAGAGAATCCATCTTGTTCAAGGCCAGCCATCGAAACGCATGCCGATGATTCCGAGTAGTTTCTTGTCTTTTTGACACTCTGCATGCATGCCCGACAAACGTAATCGCGCGGTGAGTCAGCCGGTGTTCAAACTCGCAGAAGGGTCGGCGGCGGACGGTGATGCCGGGGCCGAGATGCTCGATGGCGATTCGGCGGGCGAGGGCGTGCGTGGTGCCGCCATTCAGCACGGCCGTGGGCATCTCCCAGAGACCGCCCCAGAGGCCGTCGCTCGGGCGCTGCACGAAGAGCCAGCGGCCCTCGCGCTCGATGGCGGCGACGACGTGCGTCTCGGATTGGACCGCGACAGGGCGGGTGCGGACGGGCAGGTCGGCGACGCGGCCAGACTCCCGAGCCGCGCAGTCGTCGCGGAGCGGGCAGAGCAGGCAGCGGGCGGACTCGCCCGGAAGGCAGATAGTCGCTCCGAGTTCCATCAACCCCTGGTTGAAATCGCCGCAGCGCTTTCGCGGCAGAAGTCGATCGGCCAAATCCCACACTTGCTCGCGGCCGGGATCGGTTCGGACGTCTTCGCCAATTTCGAATAGCCGGGCGAGCACGCGGGCGACGTTGCCATCAACTACGGGCGTCTGTTTGTTAAAAGCGATCGAGGCGACGGCCCCGGCGGTATAGCGGCCGACGCCGGGCAGCGTCGTCAATTCGTCGACCGTCTCGGGGAGTCGGCCGCCGAATGTCTCGACGACGGCCCGCGCGGCGGCGTGCAGGTTCCGTGCACGGGCGTAGTAGCCCAGACCGGCCCAGTGAGAAAGCACATCATCGATTTTCGCCTCGGCCAACGACCGCACGGTCGGAAACCGGTCGATGAACCGCTCGTAGTAGGGGATGACCGTCGCCACCTGCGTCTGCTGGAGCATGGTCTCGCTGATCCAGATACGATAGGGATCGCTCGTCCCGCGCCAGGGCATCTCCCGCTGTTCCCGGTCGAACCAGCGGAGGAGTTTTCGACGGATCCGCGCGGCCCGGGTGGCATCGATTCCGGAAGGATCTGCTTGTAAGCATGGCGTAATGCCCATACGGACCATTCTACACCGCCGTCCCCGCGACGACGACGATGACGAGCCACAGATTTCAGTCCGCGGGGTCCAAGACCCGATCGGGGGGGATGATTTGATTTCGATTTTCAGGTTTACGATTGTGGATTGTTATTGACTTGCCTCGTGCTCGGCATGCTTACCCGCCCCGATGAGGCCGGGGCGTGTAAGCATGGCACCCGACACCTGTGAGTTGCGTCGCCCTGAGCGTTTCCGTAGAATCCTCCCCCATCCAAGCGGCCCGATTGCCGTGAATGAACGATCCCAATAGATCAAACAGGGGAATCTCACCATGTGGAACATTCGACTCTATCGCTGGCGGAAGCGGCTTCTCTTACCCCTCGCGGCCCTGCCGCTGTTCCAGACAGTGGGAACATGCGATCCCGGCGCTATCGCGAGCGCGGCCACCCTGGGCGTCGGATCGTCCGTCTTCAACCTGTTCATCGGATCGCTTCAGGCGGTGTTGCTGCAGACCTTCCCCTCCGCGGATATCCTGCAGGCGCTGCTGGGCGGGAATGGAGCGCCGTTCTTCACCGGATAACTGGTTATGCCATGTTCGACGCGGAGGATGCGCTTTCGCAGGATCAAGTATTTGATTTGGAAATAGCCCGACAATCCCGAAAGGGTTGATATGACGAGACGACGATTCAATCAATACAAATGGATTCGGAAGCTCACACTCATGTTGGTCGCCGCGCCTCTTTTTCAGGCGCTTCAATGCGTCAACGGCCTGGAACAGGCTGGCGCAGGCGTCGGAAACGGCATCGGCCTGTCCGACAGTTGGCCGGTCACGATCATCCGCGTGTCGCAGACCCTCTTCCAAATATTGCTCAGCAGCTTTTCGACAACCACCTGAGCCGA
>CAYXGR010000110.1:0-6893 GCA_964464525.1 uncultured Planctomycetaceae bacterium | reverse complement strand
GCGTGTGCCACTGCTTCAAGCAGTGCATTCACTCATAGGGTGTATCAAAAGAGGCATTTTGTTCAGAGCCGCGACCGTGAGGGAGCGGTTTTCGTACCCGAGTGCGGACCGCTTCCTCACGGTCGCGGCTCTGAAATGGCTCTTCAAACATCCTCTCACGCTGCGTTTTCAGAAGACAGCTTGGGCAGCACGTCCGCCAAAATGTGCGCGTCGCAATAAGCTCCCCGGAGGATCATGAACAGACACGCCCGTGTGATATGTGTGTCGTCGAGACCGGCGGCGGCGAGGGTCTTTCGCGTGATCTTGAAATGCGTGATCGAGGCCGGCCCCGCGCCGGACTCAATGGCCGCCTCGAATCGCTCGGAAAACCCGATCTCGACAAGCTGTTTCCGAATCGCGTCCTGTTCCGGAGCGATGTCCGAGGCGCGGGGCATCTTCATCAGGTCGGCTCCGGTTTCACCGGGGGCCAGTTCGAACCAGACGACGCCGCTTTGAAGGTGCTTCTCGTAATAATCCTTGGGCACGGCTCGAACGACGTGGTGGTAGCGTTGCTCGGGCAGCAGTCCCTCAAACACGCGGCTGGTGACGACGATATTGGTGCCTCGATAATGAATATCGTCACCAATCTGAACCATCACGTCGTCGAAGACATTTTCAAGACAGTCCTGAAGGTGGCGTTGAACGGAGCCGTATTTCTTCTTGTCAATCATAGCGATGGCCCATCGGTTGGATTCAATCGGGATGCGACGCACCACGGCCGCCACACCGAATCGAGTTCGGATTATAGACGAATACGACCGTTTGCACAATGAGCCTGAAGAACGAAGACTGTCGAGGGGTGCATGGCAGTTTGGGCGGGCCAAAAGGGTCTGAGTCTCGCCGGGAACGAGTCATGAAAGCCCGGATGAAGCCGACTGAGGGGGAATTACGTATGGCGGTACCCACCGGCTGAAGCCGACATTATCACCGCCGATTTTGTCATGGATACCCCGAGTACGCAGGGGTTGGAAAGTGTCAGCATGACGCCCATCGCCCGTATAGCTTCAAGGCACCCGCATCGGTTGCGAGGGGAACGATCGGCGATTAGAGTTTTTTTCCGTCCGCGGGGTCTTCGCCGTGATTCCGCAGTTTGAATCGTAGGGATGGATCGGTGAAGCCTGGATCGAATTTGGCCTCCGTCGAATGGAAGGTCTGGAATCGCGCCGGAATCTTCCGGTCGGGGTTGATCCTCGTCTGGATGTCGGCGGGCTGCGGTGTCGTGGATTCGAACCGGGCGATGAACTCGTCGTCTCTCTCGGTAACGGACGTGCTCGATCGCTGCGTCGCCGCGCACGGGCGGATCCATACCCTCCGCGCGGTCGGCCTGCTGCGGGACCATCGCGACGTCGTTCACAAGGCCCTGCCGATACGTTGGGACTACGCGCGCCCCGACCGTAGCCGATTGCAGATTGGCATGGACCTGGCCCTGGTTCGGGGGGCGGACTGGTGGACCTACGACAGCGCGAAGGACCGCTACAAGTCCCATCGACAGATTACGAACACCCCGATAGAGACATCCGCATATTTTCTGACCGACGGCATCCCGCTTCCCCTCGTCACCTTGATGACCAAGGGAAAGGTCGCCTTCGAAATGGACGGTCGGAGACATCGCGAACCGTGGAAGCTGCGCGAAGTCGCGTGGAAAGGGGGGCGGCCCTGTTACGTCCTGACGCGGATCGGCCGCGGACCGGATCGGGGGCAACGTTGGACATTCTGGATCGACCAGGACGACTATCTGTTGCGGGGTTGGGTCTGGGAGACCGGACGCCCCAGGGGCCCCCCGGAATTGATCTGGGGGTGCACCTATTCCGAAATCGTGGTCAACGAACCCATGCCGTCGGATCGTTTCCAAGTGAGCAAACCGAGACCGATCGAATCGCCCTGACGATGCGTGGGATAGGGCACCCAACCCATCTGTTGATCGTGTAGACCAGCCAATCCGAGCCCCGCTCGCGCTCGGGTCTCGGATTGGATTCACGGAATGGGTGATCGGGGCTTACATTCGCTGATCCGCGAGATCAACCGATGGGTCAGATGACCCATCCTACGCCTGACATCAGGACTCCGAATGATCTTCGTGCAGCGCGGCATGGTGCCTGTCGAAACTCACTTCCCACGTTGCTATGGCGTTCGGCAAGGGTTCCAGCTATAACCACACACCATGAATAACGGGGAGACTTACCACCATCGAACTCTGGCGAGCGGCGTCGAGTTTGCCGCCCTGGAAATGCCGGGCCGCCGGATCACCTCCTTTCAGATTCGAATCGTCGCCGGGCTGGTTGACGAGCCGGAAGACCGCCTCGGGTTGGCCCGAATCGTCGAGGAAACGATCGCCAAGGGAACGGAGAAGCGATCGGCCCAGGGCCTCAGCGACGCCTTCGACACCCTTGGTGCGCAGACGAGCAGCGCGGTCGGGCGTGAGTCCTTCGTGTTTCGTTGCAACTGCCTTCCCGAATATGTGGAGGAGTCCCTGTCGCTCCACGCGGAGATGCTTCGATCCCCGATCTTTCCGGAAGAATTCTGCGACGTGGCGGTCGAGTTGGGCCTCCAGGAGCTCAGCGCGCTCGAGGATGATCCACAGGAGATGTCTGGCAGGTTGATCGCGCGGCAGGCCTATGGAAGACTGCTGGGGCGGCACGAACTGGGCACGGAGGAGAGCCTGAAACGGATCACGCGCGACGACGTCGTGGAATACTGGCGGTCTCAATTTACTGCGTCCAATATGCAGATCAGCGTCGGTGGGGCGGTCGACGTCGACGCCTTTACGAAGCAGGTAGACACGCTGTTTTCGGGATTCGGCGATTCGTCCCGTCCGAGGCGCGAGGGCATTCCGGTCGAGTTTTCCCCCGGCGTCTACCATCATCAGAAGGAACTCGAGCAGGAACACATCCTGATGTGTTGGCCCGGGACGCCGGTCACACACGACGACTATATGGTTGAACGCGTGATGCTGGGGGTTCTCGGTGGGGGTATGAGTTCCCGTCTGTTCACCGAGGTACGAGAAAAACAGGGTTTAGTTTATTGGGTCGGCGCGTGGGATGAACATCCGCGCAAGGCAGGGATGGTCTTCATGGGCGCCTCGACGATGCCGGCACGCTGCGATCAGACGGCGAAGACGCTGCTGCGCGAGGTGGATCGACTCGGTGAGGACGTCACTCAGGAGGAACTGGACCGTGCCAAAATCGGTATTATCGCCAAGACACAAACCCACGGTGATATCACCCGTGCCCGTGTCAACGAACTGAGCGGAGACGTGTTTCACTACGGCCGACCGGTCTCGACATCAGAGAAAAACGAGAAGGTCATGGCGGTGACGATAGACGATCTGCGTCGTTACTTGGCAAACCACAAACGCGATCAACTGTGTGTGCAGACCTTGGGGCCGAGGGCGTTGGAGGGAGTTTCGTCTTGAACCAGGATAACGGATTCATCGAGCACACGCTGCCCAACGGTCTGCGGATCGTGATCGAACCGATGCCGCACGCACACAGCGCGGCCGGCGGTTTTCTCGTACAGACCGGTGCACGCGACGAGACGCCCGAGCTGGCCGGTGTCTCGCACTTTCTCGAACACATGTGTTTCAAGGGAACCCGGAATCGAGAATGGGAGCAGATCACAAAGGAATTCGACGATCTCGGAAGCACCTATAACGCCTACACCTCGAAGGAGAAGACGGTCTATTACGGTTGGGTTCGCGTGGATGATCTGGAGAAACAGATCGAGCTGCTCGCCGACATGATGTGTTCGATCGTCCCGCCGGAAGAATTCGAAATGGAGAAAAAGGTGATCCTCGAAGAGATCGCCATGTCGGAAGACTCCATCGAGAGCAAGGCGTACGATCTGATTCATGAGACATTTTATAAAGGTCATTCACTCTCCTGGCCGGTGCTCGGAACCGCCGAAACGATCGGCCGGCTGACGCGCGATGAACTCTACGGCTATTTCGAATCGCGCTATCACGCGGCAAACATGGTGTTGATTGTCAGTGGCGCCGTCGATCCGCAGGCGGTCATCGACATGGCACAGCGTATTTGCGGCAATTGGAAGAGCCGGGCACCGCGGCCGGAACGGATCGTGCCACCGGCGGAGAAACATGGCGTCGGCAAGCTGGTGACGGATCGCTTTCAGCGACAGGTCCTTGCGCTGATTTACCCTGCGCCGTCGTCGACGCATCCCGATCGGGAATGTGGCGACGTGCTCGCGTCGATCCTGGGCGGTCACAACTCGCGTTTCTTCTGGAACATTGTTCAGGAAGGGATCGCGCCGTCCGTCGCGGCGGGGCGACTGGACTACTGTGACGACGGTATGATGCTCGCATTCGGTTTCTGCGAACCCGAGAAGGCCGAGGACGTGTTGGCGGCCATGAAACGCGAGATCGAGAAGATCGCGCGGGAGGGCGTCACCGAGGAGGAGGTTCAGCGTGTGAGAAATCGGACACGCACATCGCTTGCCACGGAGGCGGAGGCCCCATACTACCGGCTGATGCAGATGATCCAGGATGTCGATGTGCTCGGTCGCCCGCGTAGCGTGGCCGAGCGGCTGAAGGTGGTAGAAGCGGTTACACCGGAACGTCTCCGCAGCTATCTGGATTCGTGGCCGATGAGCGGGGAAGGGGCCCTGGCGAGCCTGGGGCGGCGGGATTGGCCGGCGGTCTGATCCTGCGGCCGATAATTCGACTGAATACTCGACCGACTCGGGACAATTCGATTCTGTGGACGAAATCCTTAGCCGATGCGTTCATATAAAGAAGCATCGCACTGTCCAACGCGTTTGATCATACAAACCCCGGGGTCCGCCCATGACCGATCCGTCGACGAATGCGCCGAATTCCGAAGAGCTTCCAATGCACGCCGCGGAAGACTCCGTGATCGTGCAATCCAAGCCACCTTCCCATTCGGCGGCTTTTTCACCGCGTGGCGGGCTTCCACCGGCCCCGCCGTCGGTTAAAATCATCCACGAAGCACCCCCAAGAAAATCCAGTCCCTCCTGGTTTCGACTCCTCATCGGATTCATCCTGGTCATCGCGGCGGTTCTGGTCGCGTCCAATGATATTGAGACTTGGCGGAATTGGATCACCGATGGATCGATCGCGCTCGGCCTGACCGAACGCGGGGCCGCACCGGATGTGACTTCGGCACCTGCGGAGGTGGCCTCCTGGCAAACCCCTGCGTTGCGGGTCGGTGGGGGGGTTCTGCTCATGTTGGGCGGCCTTTGTCTGGGTTCAGGGTTGATCTCTTTCCTGGTCACGGGTGCCCTGATGACAGCCACTATGTTGCTCGCCAACACACTTCTGGTTTCCGGGATCCATTGGCAGATCTTGGTTCTTGTCAGTATGGCGCTGACCTATGGGGTTCAGTCCGTGGGCCGGGAGATCAAACTGAGCCCGGCTGCGATCATCGGTTGGGCACTGATCGGGCTCGCCTGTCTCGGCAGCGTCCGGGGCTGGTTCGATGGTTCGCACTACAATTGGTCATTTCTGGGGGCCTCCTGGGCGGAACAGACGGGTGATTTCTTCACGCGCTGGGCCTCGGAGTGTGCGTGGGGCGTGGTTCTGCTGCTCACGGCGATCGGCGTCTCACTGTCGCGGACGAAGCCGATCCACTTTCTCAATGCGGTGCTTCTGGCGGCCCTGGCGTACTATTGTCTTCAGGATGGCAAGCTCGAGATGGTGGCATTTCCCGATTTGGCCAAGGGTGACGTCATCCCGACGATCGCTCACGAAAGTCTTCACAATGTCCAACCCTGGCAATGGGTGCTGGTCGGCGATCTTGTGTTGCTCAGCGCGATAATGCTCCACCTCGCCCTTGGCGTCGGGGCGTTGACGCTGGCGTTTGCCGCGAGTTGGCTGTTCTTCGGGCTTCAGGTCGACAAGGTTGCGGGTCGCATGGTGATGACCCGCGCCGCGGCCGGCTTCGCAGCCCAGAGCATTGACCGTACCTCGGGTGTGCAACAATCTTCCGCCGGAGCGGGCACAGGCAGCAGAGGCATGGGTTTGCCGATCGACGGCGCCGGGGGACGACCCACCGCTTCGAACACGGCTCCCGCGAAGCCTGCGGCTCAGAATCAAGCCTCCAACGCACAATTGATCGGTGCGGTTCTTCCTCTGGTCTGGGTTTATCTCACCGCCATCCTGGCTGGAGTCATCGGTATTTGCGGACTTCGACTCTGGGTGGAACGGGCCGATGTGCGGATGTGGCTGATGTGCGCGCTGTGGTTATCGTTCGGCCTCGGCGCCATGTGGCTCTATCAGCGCTGGCCGCGATTCCCGGATCAGCCTTGGAGCGAGCCACAATGGCTGCTTGTCTGGGGAACCTCCCGCTACCACATTCAGGCGATCTGCCTTGCGGCATTGGGGCCGATGGCGATCCTGGGTGGCTGGGCGCTTCGATGGAACAGCTCCTACCACACCTGGCTTGGCGTGGCGATGGTTTCGATTATGACCGGTACGGCACTGAGCCTCCTGACCATCGCCGTTCTGATCCGATACGGTGGTTTTGAATCGCTGCCCTCCTGGGTCTATGTGGCCATCGCCGCCGGGCAGTCCTCGATCATGTGGGTGCTTCTGATGCACCGCAGCTTGAGCGTGAGAAGGACTCCCTCAACTGCCTGATCGGATTCTCGAATGTGTCCGCCTTGTCCGGTCATCTGGTGGTAACAACGTTTATAAATCGCTTGTATGTATTCATTTATATCAATGTCCGCATGAATATGCAGGCATTTGTTCAGGCACATTTTATCGGTCCCTTTTTTGGGATGAATCGCGGGTTCCGGTCCTCAGAAGGGTGGGTTGTTCGGCACCTGTGTGATTCACCGGAGGCTCAAGGCAATCTCAAGGAGTGCCCTGAAACATGAAT
>CAYXGR010000109.1:0-9226 GCA_964464525.1 uncultured Planctomycetaceae bacterium | reverse complement strand
GTGCCACAGGAGAAACCGGCGCTACAGTTTGGACGGCCGCACGGACTGAAGTCCGTGGCTCCTCCTTGTTCATCAGTCGTGATGCTAGGCATCGGATCAATCGTGACGCAGCGCATCGATCGGGTTCAGGGCTGCCGCGCGGCGGGCGGGGAGGAAGCCGAACAGGATGCCCACGCCGGCGCTGAACAGGAACGCGATCAGGACGATCAGCGGCGACATCAGCGGCTGGACGCCGATCTTCTCCGAGATAAACGCGGCCCCCCCCATACCCAGCACGATACCGACCGACCCACCGGCGCTGGAGATGACCGACGCCTCGATCAGGAACTGCCGGTTGATCGCCCGCGTGGAGGCCCCGATGGCCATGCGGATGCCGATCTCCCGGGTCCGCTCGGTCACGCTCACAAGCATGATATTCATGATCCCCACGCCGCCGACGATGAGGCTGACCAGAGCGAGGAAAAACATCAGCATCGTCATCTGGTTGCTGATCACACGGGCCTGCTCCTCCTTCTCCTTGAGCGTGGTGACGCTAAAGTCCAAGTCGTCCTCCTCGCCGAGTTTGTGCCGCTGGCGGAGCAGATCGGTGATCTGGCCGACCGCGATGCCGACCTCCTTGTCGCTGGTCGCCGAGCAGAGGATCGCGTTCGCCTCACGGATGCTGAGGAGATCGCGCAGGACAATCGGCAGCGGGAGGATGATCGCGTTGTCCTCATCCAGTCCGAGCGGGTTAAAGCCCTTGGGTTCGAGGATTCCCACGACCTTGAAGCTGAGCTGGCCGATCCGGACGGACCGGTTGATCGCGTTGCGTTCGCCAAACAGTTCGCGCAGGGCGGTCTGCCCGATCAGGCAGACGCGGCGTGGGGCCACGATGTCGAATGGTTCGAAATCGCGACCCTCGGCGACCCGCCAGTTGCGGATGGCGGTGTAGTTATCATTGGCGCCGGTCACGGAGACATTGGTATTGCCGGTCTCGCTGACGACCTGGAGGGTGGAAGCCTGAACCCCGCTGGCCAGGACGACGGCGTCGCATTCCAGCTCGATGGCGCGGGCGTCGGCGCGGCTCAGGTTGCTGCCGGCGGCGAGGCCGACGGGACCGGCATTGTTTTTCGTGTCCTCACTGATCACGAAGAGCATGTTTCGGCCGGCCTTGCGGATTTCGCCGATGAGCGAGTCCTTGACGCCCTGCACGACGCTGACGCAGATGATGACCACCGAGACCCCCATGATCATTCCGATCATGGTCAGGAAGCTGCGGAGCCTGTGGCGCCAGAGTTCGCGAAGCCCCATCTTAAAACATTCGATCCACAGCGCAAACATGCTCAGGACTCCGCCAGCGTGAGGGCCCGGACGTCGGGCACCTCGGGCCCGCCGTGGCGCGGCGTCGGCTGATCCGCAATGATGTGACCGTCGCGGAGCACAATGACCCGCTCCGTAAAGGAGGCGACGCCCGGATCGTGGGTGACGAGGATGATGGTGAGTTTCTCGATTTCGTGAAGCTGTGCGAGGATCTTCATGATCTCGCCGCTGGTGTGGGAGTCGAGATTGCCCGTGGGCTCGTCGGCGAGCAGGACGCGTGGATCGTTGACGAGCGATCGAGCGATCGCGACGCGTTGCTGTTGTCCGCCGGAAAGCTGAGACGGCAGGTGGTTGGCACGATCGGCAAGGCTGACTCTTTCAAGCGCCTGAATGGCCTTGCTGCGTCGCGGTCTGGCCGGAACCCCGGCGTAAACCATCGGCAGTTCGACGTTTTCCAATGCCGTGCTCCGCGTGAGCAGGTTGAAGTTCTGAAAGATGAAGCCGATATACTTGTTGCGCAGGGCGGCCAGCTCGTCGCGGTCGAGTCGGCTGGTCAACTGTCCCGCCAGTTGAAACGAGCCGCGCGTAGGCACGTCCAACGCGCCGAGGATGTTGAGGAGCGTGGATTTTCCCGAGCCGCTGGCGCCCATGATCGCGACATACTGGCCCTCAGGAACATCGACATCGAGCCCGCGCAGCGCGTGGACGGCATTCTCGCCCGAGTCATAGATCTTGTGCAGATCGCGCAGGGCGACCATCACCCGGGCGTTGGGATCTTCCAGCGTGGATACAAGGGTTGAAGATGTTTCGGTGTCGAGCGTGTCTGCCATGCGCCTGGGGGTTGTCAAATACTCCGATTGTCGGGGTTGGCCAGCTTCAGCGCTTCCTTGAGGCTGAAGCCCGATGAGGAAGTGTCGATGAATTTTTTCACGTAGGTGTCGCCGGGCTTCGCGCCGTCGATCACCTCGGTGAATATGTTGTCGGTGATGCCCACCCACAACGGGGTGGCCAGCCACGCGTTGGAGGCCTCGTCGAAACGCCAAGCGGCCGCCTGCTCGCAATAATCAGCCTTTCCACCGTTGACCGCGAGCGGCTCCGGCGGCCACGTCAGCCCGGCGAGAATCTCCCTCCGCTGATCCATCGTCAGCGGCGGCTTGAAGCGCAGGACGGCATTGGGCATCCGAACGGCGTCCGGCCGGTGAACGCAATCGATCTCGACGTTGACCGTCATACCCGGGAGGAGTGTCCGCCGCTCGTCGTTGTCTACTTCGAGGATCACGGTATAGGTGGTGACGCCCTGGACGACTTCCGGCTGATTGCGCTTATGGAGAATTCTGCCCTCGAATCGCGTACGCTGCCTGCCCTCGACCGTGAATCTGGCGTTTTGACCGATATCGATGTGGACGATGTCCGATTCGCTGACCTTGGCCTTGACGCGCATGCGATCCAGACTGGGCGCGATGAGAAAGAGCGTCGGCGTCTGGAGCGCGGCGATGACCGTTGTGCCGGCGTCCATGTAACGCTTCAAGACGATTCCATCCATTGGCGATCGGATGATGCACCTTTCGACGCGCGTCCGAGTCGTACCAAACTGGGCCTGGGCAAGCTTCTCTGCGGCGTTGGCTTGTTCGACGGCCTGCTCCGCACGTCGTACCAGGAAGTCTTCATTGTTTTTCGCCTGTTCGTAGGTCGCCTGGGCGACTTCAACCGCGGCCTTGGCGGCCTGGAACTGGCTTCGGGTGGCGATCCATTCCACTTCGGTGGCATTCTTTTCCTGATAGAGCGCGTCCATGCGTTTCCAGTTAAACTCGGCCTGAGAAAGGGATGCCTCGGCCTCGTGCAATCGTCCCAAGGCCTGGATCGTAATTTCAGGCAGGTTGGCCTTCTGTTCCAACAGGACGACCTGGGCATCGGCGACGAGACTTTTCGTTCGATTGAGTTCCGCCGCGGACATTTCATGATCCGCATTGGCCAGTTCCGGATCGATCCGGCAGATGATCTGATCCTTGTGGACCGGTTCGTCGTCGTCGACGAGATTCTCGATGATCCGCCCGGTCGTTTCGCACCCGACCATGACGGTGCTGAGCGGCTCCACGGTCCCCAGCGTTTCCACCATCATCGTCAGGGTGCCGCTATCAACGACCGCCGTTGTGATTTCGTGGGAGGACTCATCCTGACCGAGCACGGCCCATCCACCCAATAGCCCGAGGGGTACCGCGATCAGTACCCCGATTTTCCATGTTCGCATGGGGTCATCCTATCCAATGCACACCGTTTCGAGACGCCGACAGTGTAATTCAACGGGAGGGGGCTGCCAACTTTTCCGATTGACCGGGGCCGATTCCTTCTTGAGAATCGCAGGATTCTGAGTGGTCTCTGGATCGGTTATTGAGGACAGGGGATTCGGTGGCGGATTTCGTATCGGGGTACAACATCATCCGAAAGCTGGGCGACGGGGCACGCTCGGAGGTGTATCGGGTCGTCCGACCGGATACGGGGGAGGTCTTCTCCCTCAAGCGTGTCACCCGCGAGGACCATGAGGACACCCGTTTTCTGGAGCAGGCCATCCGTGATCACGAGATCGCCGGCCGGTTTGAACATGAGAACCTGCGAAAATCATTTGAACTCAGGCGAATCAAAAAGTTTTTCCGGCTGGTCGAAGTGCATGTATTGATGGAATTTGTCGACGGCGTCAGCCTCGACAAGTGCCGACCGGACCGAATCGAAAAGGCGGTCGACCTGCTTCGGAAGGTCGCCCAGGGTCTGGACCACATGCACGCGCAGGGCTACCTCCACACGGACATCAAGCCCAGCAACATCCTGGTCACGTTCGACGGGGCGATCAAGATTATCGATTTCGGCCAGTCCTGCGAGATCGGGTTCAGGAAGCCGCGAATCCAGGGGACGCCGGATTATATTGCGCCCGAGCAGGTCGAGCGTCACAGCCTGAGCCGTCAGACCGATGTCTTTAACCTGGGCGCGACGTTGTATTGGGCGTTGACGGGCAAGACCTATCCGACCGTGATCGGAAAACATGGCAAGCGGCGCGAAGTCGATCACCGGGTGCTCCCGCCCACGCCGGTGGAACTGGATCCGAGAATTCCGGAGATGCTGTCGAATCTGGTAATGGAATGTTGCCGATATGAACGCACCCTGCGTCCGAAGGATATGGCGGAGGTCGTCGGACGGTTGCAGGCCGTCCAATTGCAACTGAGTGCATGCACTCAGCCGGACACAAAAAAGGATCCCGGGGGGACACACTGATGGAATCGGCCGAAAAGCGAACCTATGACGCCCACGCTGCGATCGCGACGTTCCAGGAAGCCGCGCGCCTGAACAACGCCGAGTCGTGCAGGCGCGGATGCAGTCTGCGGCTTCCGGGTTATGGCCAATGCGTCATGACGGGCGATCTCCACGGTCACGTGAAGAACCTGGAAAAGCTCCAGAAATATGCCATGCTAGACCGGGCCCACTCCCGGCATGTGGTTCTGCACGAGATGATTCACGCCGACTTGAAGGCACCCGGCGATGTGGACGGTTCGCACGAACTCCTGCTCCGGGCGGCGGAATACAAGTGCGAATTCCCCGAACAGGTGCATTTCCTTCAGTCGAACCACGAGCTGGCCCAGCTCACCGGCTACATGATCGCCAAGAACGGTCGGCTGGTGATTCAGGACTACAACGACGCCGTCGCCCGCGCCTATGGATCGGCTCAGGCGGACTCCGTTCTCTCGGCGATGAGTGAGTTCATCGCCTCCTTCCCCGCCGTCATCCGAACGGAGAACCGGGTGTGGCTCTCTCATTCGCTGCCGAACGCGGATGTTATGTCCGAGTTCGATGCCAAGGTTTTTGAGCAGGACTTGACTCGAGAGCAGATCGAAGCCGATCGGAGCATTTTCCACCTCGTGTGGGGGCGACGCTACACGCGGGAGCAGATTGAGGAATTGGCCGGCTCGTTGGAAGTAGATCTCTTCATCTGCGGTCATCAGCCGCAGGAATCGGGCTACGACGTCGTGCACGATCGACTGATCATCCTCGCAAGCGACCACAACCACGGGGTATTTCTACCCTTCGACCTGTCTAAGCGCCACACGGTTGATGGGCTTGTGGGGAGCATTCGCAAGTTCGTGGAGATCATCTGAGCGTCTTCCATCAGAGCCGCGACGATGATCAGAGCCGCGACGATGATCAGAGCCGCGACCGTAAGGGAGCGGTGGGCATCAACTCACAGCGATCGTACAGTCGTCATTACATCGACAGAGTGTCATGTTCCCGATAGTCTGCAATCGTTCTGGGAGGGTGAGCGTTTACCGCTCCCTTACGGTCGCGGCTCTGTCGGATGCACTCTCATTCCCCCTGCGATTTCCACCATTCACGCACCCGGTCCGGATCGTATTCGCGAATCCGCCGGAGCAGGTCGGCCAGATAAGGCGTCAGGTCCGTCGTGCCCGACTGTTCCTTGACCAGGCCGAATGAATAGCCGCGTACCCGGATCGTCAGAATCGTATCGTTGCCGTCGCCGTGGGTGCCGAGGATGCGCAGACGGTTGTCCTTCACCAGCAGCCGCATGCCAAACTGTGTATATTCCAGTTGGTCGGGGATCAGATTCTGCGGCAGGGCCGAGGGCCACGTGAAGTTCAGTAACCGCTCCGCAACCCCCAGGATCAGCGTTCGATCGAGGGTGCCGGTCCCGCCCTCGGGCGGCAGGGCGGTGATCTCGATGTCGGCCGACTTGATGTTGTCGTCCACGATATCCAGGTTATTCACCCGAATACTCAGCATGCCCGTCGCCGAACCCTTCCCCCACACATGGAGCAGCTCCTCCAGCGACAGATCGCGAATATGGCCGTCAATCCGCAGGCGATTGACATGGCCCAGGGAGATATCCACGGGATCGAGGTTGAACGAGGCGCTGCCGGAGAGACTTGGGAGATTCAGGAAGGGTGCGAAGGCGGCGAACGAAAGATTGGTAATCCTTCCCCGCCCTCGGAAATGGGTCACGAGCGAATCCGAGAGACGGGCGTCGTCGACGTTGATGGAGACATCGCCCTCCAGCGGGCCGAAGGGCAGATGGCAGGTGAGTTCCGAAAGATCGGCATCGACCAGATTGCCGGCAAGCCGGACTTCGGAGGGTCGATCGCCCCCGGAATCGCGATATTCGACCCGCCCGGCGAAGCGGCCTCGGGTGAACTCCTCGGCCACCGCGACGCCGATGTCGATCGATGCCAACGGCACCTCGGGAAGCGTGAGAACCAGTTCGGAGATCTCGATGCCGTTCCTCGGCGAAAAGAGGGCGCGGATGCGAACCCCGTCGTGAACCGTGTAACCGTTCAGTTCATACGCATGGAGCCGGGCGATGCCGGTGCCGGGATCGCCCATGTCGATCAGACCGGAAGCCCGGGAGCAGCGGATGGAGAGATCGCCCCGGTCAAACCGGATATCGAAGTCGGACATCCGAACCTCGGAGAGGCGAAGCTCCTCGAAATCGTGCTCGAGACCGGACCGGATGACGGTGCGGTAGTCGTCGTGGACCCACTTGTCCGAGCCGAGGATGAGCACGCCGTCGATCAAGTCAAGATTGCGAACCTCCTCGCCGTCCTGTTCCTGTTCATGCCAGATCGCCGTCTTGCAGGAAAAGACTTGATCACGCCGATCGGGCAGAAAGATCACCAGATCCTCGAATGCCCGGCTGTCAAACGTCCGACCGCGAACGCGCCCGACTTCGCAGGGCAGCTCGAAGAATGCCCCAAGATCGCGCTCGACCTCGACGCGATAGGACTCGCTGTGCAGGCGGACGGCATAGGTCGCAGTAAAGCCGAGGGAACCCCCGGCAAGCAGGATCGTCAACGCCAGGATGATCTTTCGATGGGGCCGCATGGGGTATGGAACGGATTGTACCCCCGCAATTCACAATCGTCATGGAGTGGAGTGGATATGGCCCGAAGCTCCGACAAGCTAGTCTGACAAATCCGGGCGAAGTGGGAGCGGAGCTACGCGCAAAGTCCCTCTATCAATCACGGAAACCGACCGGGGAAGTTGGTCTTCGTGTACATGTTTCAATACGGTTTTCAGCAACGAAAGCATCTGATCATCAGTGAGGCTTCCACCCCGAAACAGAATCAGGCCCGGTGACTCTCTGCCGCTAAGGGCGATGATTCGGGAGAAATCGAGGTCGGCTGTAATGATGATGCGATCTTCGTCGACGGCCCGTTCAAACAGATCCGTGTCAGGCGATCGCGAGAGACCGTGTTCACGCACGTGATACGCATCGTGGCCGGACTGCCTCAGCCAGTCCGCCAGAATCGGGCTCACGGGTTGGTCCACCAGAAACTTCATCACGTCCCAAGGGTGACGACCTGGTTGTCGGCGACCAGGGCGGCGTAGGCCAGTGCCTGGCGAATGTCATCGAGTTCGAGATCGGGATGGTTTGTGAGTATCGTCGCCTGGTCCTCTCCCGCCGCGAGCATGCCGAGGATGCGGGAGACCGGAAAGCGCATCCCTCGAATGCAGGGACGACCTCCCATGACTTCGCCGTTGACGGTGATCCGATTCAGTTGCATCTCAGTCGTCCTCTTGGATCAGATTATATCACACTCGCAAAGCGAATGCATTTCGCTCCAAGGAATCGAACGAATCATTCCGTTTCCTTGTGTGTGTCTTCCGCCAATCTCCGAGCCTCGTCGAGATAATACCGATGGGCCGCGGCGACCTCGCCCATTGTGTCGCCGCCGAACTTTTCCATAAACGCCCGGGCGAGTTCGAAGGCGACGACGTGTTCGGCGACAACGCTGGCCGCGGGCACGGCGCAGATGTCGCTGCGCTCGTAGTCGCTGCGCTCGGGTTCGAGCGTCTCCAGGCTCACGCTGTCCAGCCCCTTCAGCAGCGTGCTGATCGGTTTCATCACCGCCCGGACGACGACGGGCATCCCGTTCGTCATGCCGCCTTCGAGACCGCCGGCATTATTGCTCCGACGCCTGAAGCCGAGGTTGACGCGCTGCCTCTCGGCGGGGTCGTAGTCGATCTCGTCGTGGACGCGGCTGCCCGGCCGCTCGGCGGCGGCGAAGCCAAGGCCGATCTCCACGCCCTTGAATGCCTGAATCGAGCCGACGGCACCCATCAGACGGCCGTCGAGCTTGTCCTGCCAGCGCATGCAGCTCCCCACGCCAGGCGGCAGGCCGGTCGCCCGGACCTCGACGATGCCGCCGAGCGTGTCCTTGTCGCCCTTGGCCGCGCGGATGGCCTCAATCATCCGCTCTGCGGCTGCCGCGTCCGGGCAGTAGGCCTCGTTGGCGTCGCGGGCGGCCCTCAACTCGCCGGGCACAGAGTCAGGATCGATCGTCGCGGCGACGGAACCGATGCGAACCACATAACCGACCACGTCAATGCCAAACTCGCTCAGCAGACAGGCGGCCACGGCCCCGGCGGCGACTCGGGCGGCCGTCTCCCGGGCGCTGGCCCGCTCCAGCGTCGAACGGCAGTCGGTCGTGAGCCACTTCATCGCCCCGGCGAAGTCGGCGTGACCGGGCCGGGGGCGGTGGACGGGGGGGGCCGAGTCGATCCGCCAATCCTTGTTCGTCAGTTGCATGGCCAGCGGCGAGCCGATGGTGATGCCGGACCGGACGCCGGAGAGGATGTTGATCTCGTCGCGTTCGATCTTCATGCGGCCGCCGCGTCCGAAGCCTCCCTGTCGGCGGCGGAGGGCGTCGTTGATGCGGTCCCTGTCGAGCTTCAGCCCGGCCGGCAGCCCCTCGACGAGGACGATGAGGGCCTGACCGTGGGACTCTCCGGCGGTTCGATAATCAAGAATGGGCATGAGAGCCATTATAAGCCATCTTCGTATCGCGAATAGCGAAAGGGAAATACCGATAATACGGCGGCAGAGTGGCATGCCCAAACATGGAGCGCAACAGGGTGGCATGCCCAAGCA
>CAYXGR010000108.1:0-9232 GCA_964464525.1 uncultured Planctomycetaceae bacterium | reverse complement strand
TCCTTTTTCAAAAAAAAGTGGGGAAAAAGTACCCAATCCAAAGGCGCCCGGCGAGAGGGGGTCCGTTTGCTCCGCCCAAACGGTCATGCACCCATTGTCGGACGTTGATCAGGTGTTCTCGTTCCAGTGGAGGATACGCGTTTCATCGGGGGAGATGAGTTCGTATTCGGTATTTCGCCAGACGATTCGGCGCGTAGTGAGCGAGGCGAATACCAGATGCAGGTGGAGCGAACCGGCGAACGTCAGTGTCCCAAAGACATCCCAGCAGAAATCTCGCCATGTCAAGTCGGGAGGACACAATACCCGCCTCAAGGCGATCTGGCGCAAGACCGCCTTGCCACCAGCCAGGATCATGATTACCGCCCAGCCGGCGAAGGCGGCGACCGTAGCCGTCCCTGAACCGAACCAGCCGAACAAACCGACAATCGCCAAGGCCGCGACGGCGGTACCGCCAGCCATGAAATGGGAACACAACAGCGCCCCGGATCGCCAGATCGTTCGCCCGCACACGCGCGTAATGATCATCTGTCGTCGGGCAAAGTTCCAGAAATCCAGAAGCGTGGTTCGATCTGAACTGACGATCAACGCCTGCGGGACGAAACGGATCTTCAACCCCGCATCCCGAACGGCCCGGGTGAGTTGATAATCGTCAGAGAGGGCCCGATCCCAGTACCGCGCGATATTGAGCGAATTAAAGCGATCCCGGCGTATCGCGGTGGATCCGCCCCAGCAAAAGTTGGACCGCTCATCCGCCAGGTATGAGACCGTGGCGGCGTTCCAGGCGCATCGGACGCCTGCCGCGAGTCCACCGTTCGCAACGTACCAGCGGTAGCCGGTCGCGGCGCCGACAGTGTCGTCTTTCAGTGGAGCGATGAGATATCCGAGCCAGTCTTGGTGGGGAATAGCATCCGAGTCGAGAAAGACGAGCACGTCTCGATCATCCGACACGACTTCGACCGCAGCGAGGAGATTGTGGATTTTCTGAGCCCGGCGTTCGGCCCGACCGGCGACAACGAGGCTATGTTTCGGGATCTGCCAATCCCGAGTCCAGCGCTGTACAGTGGCGTAGGCGGGATCGTGCTCGGATTCGAAAGTAAAAATGATTTCAAAGTCGTCGTGGTTCTGCCGCTTCAGGGCTCGGACCGTCTGTTCGAGCTTGTCGTCGACACCACAACATGGCATGATGACGGAAACGCGCGGTTGATAAACGAAACGCCCGCCGGAATCGCGCAGGTCTTCCGCACAGTCCAGGCTTTGCCTGACGTAGTCATAAAAAGAGACACCGCCCGACAGCGCGATCGATCCGTGGATCACCGCCGGCAACCACAGGATGAAAACAATAAGATAGATATACTGTTCGAGATTCATGGGTTGCCGACACGAGCGAGCCGGTGACGGATGCCAATAACGGATCCCCCGGATATTTCAGTCAATTGGTCAGATCGGCCAGGGTGTCGGCGGAACCGGCCGGGCCGATCACGACCATCACGTCTTCGGGCTGGATGCTATGATCCGGACCGGGATTGATCGTGGTCTTGCCGTCGGCACTGTGGACCGCGATGACCATGATCTTGGCATGCTCTCGCAGGTTCAGATCTCGCAATGATCGGCCCATCAGGCGCGAACCGGGTTGAACACGAACCTCCTCGATCTCCCATTCTTCGTCCCCCATTGTGATATCCACCAGACTCGCAATCGCGGGGCGGGCCAGGAGATTCACGGCGCGGTTGGCGCCGATCGCCTGTGGGCAGATCACCTGCGTCGCACCAGCACGCTTCAGCTTCGGCTCCGAATCGAGATATTCGCCGCGGGCGATGATCGGCATGTCCTGGCGCATCCCACGGGCGATCAGTGCCACGAACACGTTGTCCGCGTCGCTTTGGAGGACGGTCACCAGCCCCATCGCGCGATCGATTCGGGCTTCGTGGAGGATGTTTTCGTCTGACGCATCGCCGAGAACATAAGCAAATCCGTCCTCCCCCACCGCCGTCGTCCTTTTTTCATCCCGGTCGATCACAACGACCTTCTTTCCCTTGGCGCCCAGATCCCGGCAGATGAGACCACCCATGCGGCCGTAGCCGCAGATGATAAAATGTCCACTGAGTTTTCCGATTCGATCCTTCAATTTACGCCTGCCCATTACACCGCGAAGTTCTCCACCGACAATCATAGCCTGCAATGAGGCGAACGCCACCGTGACCACCAGGATACCAAAGACAATGATGGCTGAGGTCCACATGTGCGCGCCCCGGCTCAGATCCCATTGCTCCGAATAGCCCACGGTGGAGATGGTAATCAGCGTCTGGTAAGAGGCAGCACGAAAGTCGACTCGGTCGATGACCATGTAGCCGATCGAGCCCGCCAGGAAGACCGTGACCAGGGCGAACAAGGAGGCAAGAAGTCGTGTTTGGGCCTGCATTGCGTCCCTCTTTGAAGGTGTCGTGTGGGTGCCGCGTCACTATACCGTCGGCGCGAGTCGGTCTCAATCGTGCGTGAGGAACTCTCCTCGCCTACGAAAATCCATTAGAATCCAGCATCTTCCCATTTGTTCGTTATTCCGCTCAGGAGAATCTTGATGAAGAAAAAGGTCGTGGTTCTGGGTTGTGGAATGGTCGGTGCCGTCATGGCACGCGATCTGGCGGAAGAAAGCGGTTTTGAGATCACCGTTGCTGATTTCAATCCCGACTCTCTCGACACACTACGTGATACGAACAACATCGAGACAATCCAGACGGATCTGAGCACACCAGAGGCGGTTCGAGGCGTCGTCGCGGATTTCGATCTGGTCGTCGGGGCGATGCCGAGCGTGTTTGGCCATCAGACTGTCCGGGCTGTCATCGAGAGCGGAAAGTCATTCACCGACATCTCCTTCATGATCGAGGATCCGGTTGCATTCGACGATCTCGCCAAAGAGCACGGCGTCACCATCGTGTACGACTGCGGCGTGGCCCCCGGTTTGGCTAATATGATCATCGGCCACTGCCATGCAAAACTCGACGAGACGACGGATGTCGTCTACTACGTTGGAGGCCTGCCCAAACGGCGAACGTGGCCTTTTCAATACAAGGCCCCGTTCGCCCCGTCCGACGTGGTCGAGGAATACACCCGTCCTGCGCGGATGATGGAGTCCGGGCGCGTCGTGATCAAGCCGGCGTTGTCTGAACCAGAGCTGATCGATTTTTCACCGGTCGGCACGTTGGAGGCGTTCAATACCGATGGACTTCGTAGTCTGCTGCGCACCGTCGGGGCCCGCAACATGAAGGAGAAGACATTACGCTACCCCGGTCATTGCGAACTGATGCGCGTCTTCCGAGAGACGGGGTTGTTCGACAAAGAGACAATCGAGGTGGGCGGCGTCCAGGTTCGACCATTGGACTTGACTTCCAAATTGTTATTCCGCCGATGGCGACTCGAGCCGGGGGAGGCGGAGTTCACGGTTCTGCGTGTGATCGTGGAGGGGAAAAAGGATGGTCAACGGCTTCGATACCAATATGACTTGTACGATGAGACCGACACCGCGACGGGCTATCATTCGATGGCCCGGACAACCGGGTTTCCCAATGCGATCATGGCGCGTCTGATCGCACGGGGTGATTTCACGGAGCCGGGCGTCTTCCCGCCGGAACGGATCGGGGCCGAGCCGGGGATGTTGGATACTTTTATCCAGGAACTTGGCGACCGGGGGGTGAAACTCGCGTGCGACATCGAAAAGATCGATACCGCATAACGATCGATCGGATTATGCGGGATTGGTTTCCAGTTGACCGAATTCTATATGGCCGTGCTCGATTCTAGGGCGCGTTGATGTTCTAACGGCCGCACGGGCGTTCAGACTTCCTGATCGGATGTCTTCACCCCGTGGCTCTTCATTGTCGGACAATCGCGTCGCTGATAGAGGAATTCGGTCTGCACAGTGGACCCTACGCGTGCTGTGGCGGTAGGATTTTTTCGACCTCGCCCGCCGCCAACTTTTCCTGATATTCCTTCCACGTCATTGACGGCAGATTGCTGTCGGCCTGCTTCATGGTGATACACTCTTCCACCGGGCAGACGAGCGAGCACATGTTGCAGCCGACGCAGGTGTCCTGATTGATCGTCAGAATATTGACGTAGCCGTCGCCCGCCCCGGGCAACACGTGGATATCGCCGCTCTTGATGTATTCGTGGCCGTTGGATCGGACGAATTCGTCCTCAGGCATCCGCTCCAGCTTGATCGATTGATGACACCCGTCTTCGCAGGCGATGTAGCACAGGCCGCAATGAACACATTTTTTCTGATCGATTTCGGCGACCACCTTGTAGCCCAGATCGAGATCCCCCCAGTCGCGGATGCGCGATGCCGACTTGCCGATGAAATCAGCGGGTGTGGCGAAGTCTTTCTCGCGCATCCAGTTCTTCATGCCGCTGATCATGTGCTCCACAATGCGGAAGCCGTAGTGCATGACCGCCGTGCAGACCTGAACGCTGCCGGCGCCGAGGAGGAGAAACTCCACCGCATCCTGCCAGGCCTGAATGCCGCCGATTCCACTGATGGGGATGTCGAAGCCGGGATCGTTGGCCAGGGCGTTGACCATGTTTAACGCGATGGGCTTGACCGCCGGGCCGCAATAGCCTCCGTGTGCGCCCTTTCCAGCCACATGCGGTTTGGGGGCGAGGGTGTCGAGATCGACGCCCATGATGGAATTGATCGTGTTGATGAGCGAGACGGCATCGGCCCCGCCATTCTTCGCCGCACGGCCGATCACGCGGATGTCCGTGATGTTGGGCGTCAGCTTGACCATGACGGGAATGGTCGCGGCCTCCTTGACCCAGGCGGTGATCATCTCGGTGTAGTCCGGAACCTGGCCGACGGCCGAACCCATACCCCGCTCGGACATGCCGTGAGGACAGCCAAAGTTGAGCTCAATCCCGTCGGCACCGGTATCCTGTGTCTGTTTCACGATATCGTGCCAGGTCTCCCGCTTCGGCTCTACCATGAGCGAAACCCAGAGGGCATGATTCGGAAACTCGCGCTTGATCTCGCGAATCTCGGCGAGGTTGACGTCGAGCGTGCGGTCGGTGATCAGCTCGATGTTGTTCAGACCCATGATCTTGCGGCCGTCGTAGTCCATGGCTCCGTAGCGGCTGGAGACATTCACGATGGGTTCGTGGTTCAGCGTCTTCCAGACGGCTCCGCCCCAGCCCGCCTCGAAGGCACGGCGAATCTGGTAGGCGCTGTTCGTCGGTGGCGCCGAGGCCAGCCAAAACGGATTCGGCGCCGAAACGCCGCAAAACTCGATCGACAGGTCGGGGTTCATGTCGGATTCCTCTCCACGTACTTAGACTGATGGCTTTCCTTGGCATCTAGTCCACATAGCAAACACAATCCACCTCCAGCAGCGCGCCGGGAACGACCAGGTCTTTGACGATGACAGAAGACCGGGCTGGTGGATCCTCCGGGAAGAACTTCACGTAGATCTCGTTGAACGTGCCAAAGTCTTCGAGATTTTTCAGGAAACAGGTACACTTCAGCACCTGTGACATGGAGGACCCGCTTTGCTTGACGGACTTCTGAAGGTTCACAAGCGTTTGCAGGGCCTGCACCTGGAAATCCTTCTCGATCTTTCCCTTCTTGTCGACGCCCACACAGCCGGAGACATAGGCTATCCGATCCAACCCGACCGCACGGGAGTAGCTCCGGCTCGGACTTCCGGCGATGATCTTTTTTCCCCGCCGATCGGGCACCATCCGGGCTTTCAACACCGGTTTCTCGGCAATATGCTGCTCAGCAATCAACGGTGTGGTTGTCGCCGCGCCACCCGCGAGAATGGCAAGCTTGCCTGTTCTCGAGAGGAATTCACGCCGCGTGTTTTCATTGAGATCGACAGACATGGCAGGCTCCGAGTCGCTGGATCAGAATCGCAGTGTACAATTCGGCATTATAGCGAAATCCCCGGAGACGTCGCCCACGCACGATTGAAACCGGTCCACACAGTGGAACAAACAGAACTGATGACGATCATGGCATACGAGGAGATCATCTCGGCGGTCAGGCGAAGCGAGCGGGCGCTCTGCGAACAGATCGCCGAATGGGAACCACTGGAATACGGCGTGGCCCATTGGTCGTCAGCTATTGGCGATCTGCCGGCCGCGAACCAGCTTCAGGACGTCTGGCTCGCGGACCTGGACCCAGAAGCGATATATGAACAGGCGGAGTCCTTCTACCAAGATCGAGGTGTGTGCTGTCACACCTGGATGCTCGCGGCAACGCAAGACGTCACGCCGATCGCGGGGCTACTGGAGGGCAAGGGTTGGGTCCGTCGGGATCTGCTGGCGATGGGTTTTTTGAATTGGGATTCGCTGCGTGAGACCATGGATGAATCGATCCGCATCCTACCGGCTCGCGCCATGCCGAAGGCCTATCGCGCGGCCCTGTGCGAGGATGGCCGGCAAGATGCGCCCTTTACCGAAGCCGGCATCGAACGACTGAACGATTCGCACTTCGATGCCTTTGTGGCGATGGTGGAGGGGAAACCTGTCGGTCGGATCGGCTATCTCGAAGTGGGCGACATCGCGCGGTTGGCGGAATTCGCTGTTCCATCCCACGATCGCAGCCGCGAGATCAGTCACGCCTTGTTCAGACATTTCCTGGAGATGGCGCAGCGACTTGTGCCCCGGATCGTCGTCGCCGGTGTCTCCATGGATGACGATATGAAGCGCTCAGTGTTCGAAGACCACGGATTCTCCGTCGCCGGCGCTATCGCCCAATTCCATCGGCTGCCACGCTGAGAATCCTGCCAAAATCTTTATGGGCCCGCAATCGCCCCTTGCCCGTGCGACAGGATACGAAGCGTCTGAAGTGCCTGACGCGACTCGACCGCCTGGAATCCGAATATTTGGATCAACATACGAACACACTCAGCCTCTGAACCCTCGGCGATCTGTGAACACAACTGATTGAGACGTTCGGATAATTCTGGATCAGCTTTCAACCCACGGGCAAAAAATCGGGTTGCGGTGATCATCCCGTCGAGCGGCATCCGCAGCATCCGGGCAAGTTCCCGAGAGGCTTCCTCTAACCGCGACGCGGAGACGAAATGAACAAAGCGATTGAAGATGTGGGCGTGGTTGTCGATGGATGGATCCGGCCTAGTATCCTCGGAAGCGTCGTGTGGTAAGGGTTCGTCATGCCAATCAGCAAGCCCGGCAATCGCGGCGTCGAGCTCGCCAAGGCTTCGGCTGATCTCAGATAAGTCGGCATTATCGGCGAGGGGATTGTTGGTTCGGCTGCGGCCGTTGAGCAACATCTCTCGATTCTTGACGATGACGGACGCCATCCGATCCAACAACCGGCGCCGGATAATCAACAGAACTTGTAAGGCATCTTCGCGGTGGTTCACGATATTTTGGCCCGCCTTCCGAGAACACTCCTGTCGGCCCTCATCCCGACCGATTTATATCGAGAGATGTCGGAGCCTGCTTCATGACGAATTCTAGGATATCGCACACCATAAGTCCGGTAAGCGACGGAACTCACCCTGCCGGATTGTCTCGACAGACCATTCCGCAGGATCCGTCCGTACAAGACCGCCCTATCTCAACTCCGATCAAGGCACGGATCGAACGTGGAGACCAGAATGTCGAGGCTGAGAAACCTGTTAAACCCAATCCCATGGGCCTTCGATGGATACGCGGGGTGTGCATCCTGGGTTCAATGGGTCTGGTTTTGGTCGTATGTGCTCTGATCGTCCTGCGCATCGGTATTCCATTCGACAACGAGTGGGTCGAAAGTAGCATTGCTCGGTCCTCACAGCGTGTGATGGACGGGGAGTCTTTGTACGTTCCGCCGTCCATCAATTATGTCAGTGACAATTATCCACCCCTGTATTTTCATATTTGCGCCTTTTTGATGCATTGGTTCGGCACTTCCATAGTGGTGTGCCGGCTGGTTTCCTTAGTGGCCACCTCGGCGGTCGGCCTGGCCATCTGGATCATAGACAAGGGAGGCAGCGGGGATCAGTGGCAAGGGAGGGTGATCGTCGGACTCTTTGTGGTGTTCTATGTGGCCGGGGGGCAGTCCTACGACCTGGCAAGGGTGGACATGACGGCGCTCGCACTGGCTGCCTGGGCGGTCGTGACGGCTGTGCGATCGAACGGTATCCGGGGAGCCGGTCTGAGCGGATTACTGATGGCGATGGCCATTCTGACCAAGCACAACATGGTCATGGTCGCCGCTGCACTGGGGTTAGGTCTATGGATCGTTGATCGGCGTCAGGGGTACGCCTATGCGGCACTCGGCCTCGGTCTGCCAGCGGCGGTATTCTGCACGCTTCAAGCTCTCACGGACGGTTGGTCCGGTTTCTATTTGATCACACAACCAGCTCTACATCCATTCGGAGGTACCGGCCGGTGGGTCCGCTTTATCGCCGAAGACGTGGGCCATCATGGATTGTTGTTGGTAGTAGGACTCGGGTTCTGCGGAATGGCGCTGTTGCGAGGAGGCCGCTGGGATGTGGATCGACGGCGCGCCGTGCTTGTATTGCTCGTGGCCATGGGTGGATTGTGCGTAACGATGACCGGCCGGCTGAAGGCGGGCGGGTTTTCAAACAATCTCGTTCCCGCATGGGCTTTCGGCTTAATGGCTCTGGCATGGATGTTACCGCGTGTGCGTAAGTGGGGGGCGATCCAATCACCGGAAATGGCGGCCCGAATCGCGTGGGGGTTCTGGTTGATGGCGGCCGTGCAATTATCAACGCTCGGCTGGCGGTACGCAGATCTTCCTTGGAGCCGAACCCTTGCATATGCCGATCACCGAGGCGCAGCGGATGCCTTCAATGCCCTGGTCAACCATTACGAAACCGAAGGATCGGTCTGGATGCCGTGGCATAGCTTTAGTGTGGATTCATCAAATCGCTTCGCGCATCTATGCCCCGCCGGATTTCTGATGGATGGACCGGCACGATCGGCGAAGTCGATGTTCGAGGCGAACGTGGCCGAACACCTTCGGGAGCGGATATGGGCGGCGCTTATCGTCGACGATCTGTCGCGCGGGTTTGTTTCGGATCGTTGCACCGAATTATTGAGGCTAGGGTATGAAGAAATCGCGTTTCCGATTGGCGATTCGGAGTGCCTGACCATGCTGACCGGTAAGCGGACGTATCCATGCCGGTTGTTCGTGCGCCGGAATAGGTAAGCCGCCACACGGGTTGTATGCCCGCGCCGCGCGAGAACTCAACAGATGGGTCACATGACC
>CAYXGR010000107.1:6821-9299 GCA_964464525.1 uncultured Planctomycetaceae bacterium | reverse complement strand
CTCAGCCGGCTTCAGCCGGACTTTCATGACTCAATCACGGCGAATGGTTCCAAACAGCCCCGTTCACGGGGCTTCCCCGCTGAAAGTGGGCTTCAGACCGGCCCCTTGGGGCCGGTGAAACGCCCCTCCCCAATAAATTCAGCCCGTTTCAACGGGCTTCCTGATAGGAGCTACTGGCGACTGGAATAGCTCCGAACTACAACCGCCGATTATGTCACGCACCCTTTCTTGAGAATCATCGATACACGGGGTTGACAACCAAAATTGAGACGGTAGCATAGCCGCTCTTGGCCATAACCCGTGTGGGCGGCCTGAAATAGTGCGTCAAAGTGGAGTGACCGTGGCTTTAGATCGTATTCGAATTCGGATGGAGGCTTACGATCATAGATCGCTCGATACCTCGGCGCTCGAGATCGTGGAACAGGCCAAGCGGACCAGCGCCCGAGTGCGGGGGCCGATTCCGCTCCCTACCCGAATCGAGCGATACACGGTTCTTCGCAGCCCGCATGTAAATAAGAAATCTCGTGAACAGTTTGAAATGCGCACGCATCGGCGCCTCGTCGATATCTTCGAGCCGACAGCTCGGACTGTAGAGGCGCTCAACCGATTGGTGGTTCCGGCGGGCGTTTTCGTCAAAATCAAGGCATAGGGCATGAACTGGCACGGGCGGTCCGTGGCGGTTCCTCTGTCAGGTCATCTAAAACCCCATTATAAAACAGGTTACGCACGTGAGCGAGGATCGCGTGCCGGTGCGGAGTGCCGCACAATCTCAGGGAAATGTGTCTCATGAAGGCGGCGATACTCGGAACCAAGGTTGGAATGACGCGCATCTTTTCGGATGGCGGAGCCGTCGTTCCCGTCACGGTCATTCAGGCCGGTCCTTGTCCCGTGCTCCAGGTCAAAACCCAGGAAGCCGACGGCTACGAAGCGGTGCAGCTTGGCTATCGCGACAAGAAGCCGAGTCGATGTCGGCGTCCCGAGGTCGGTCATGCCCGCAAGGCGAATGTGATGCCGACCCGTTTTGTTCGCGAGATCCGTTTGTCCGAGGCGACGGATACGAAGGTGGGCGACACCGTCGGCGTCGAACTGTTTGAATCACAGCAGATCCAGTTCGTGGATGTCGTGGGGACCACAATCGGCAAAGGGTATCAGGGCGTCATGAAACGCCACAACTTCTCAGGAATGGAGGCCTCGCACGGCGTCGAACGAATGCACCGTCACGGCGGCAGCATCGGCGGGAGCGGCGATCTCGGCGAGGGGCGCGGCGTTAAGAAGGGCAAACGCATGTCCGGGCGAATGGGCGGGGTTCGGCGAACAGCACGAAACCTGCAATTGGTCGGGATCGACAAGGATCGAAACCTCCTGCTCATTAAGGGTGCGATCCCGGGACCGCGCGGCGGATTCGTCGTCGTTTCGCGTGCCAAAACAAAATAGGGAATTAAACAGGGTCGTCGGCCGAATGTGTGGCACGGGCGGCCTTTTTTGTTGAATTGAGTCTTATTGGATTGAGTTTTGTGATGATCGAGATTCCGGTTCTGGACACCAAGGGCAAGCGCATCGGCGAGGAGAAGCTGGATCCAGCGATCCTCGGCGGTCGGGTACGCCTCCGCCTGCTGAAACAGGCCGTGGTGGCCTATCGCGCCAATGCCAGGCAGGGCACTGTGGCGACCAAGAGCCGAGGCATGGTCCAGGGGTCCTCCCGGAAGCTCTATCGCCAGAAGGGCACCGGTCGTGCCCGCGCTGGCAACGCCCGAACGCCGGTCCGTGTGGGTGGAGGGCGAGCCTTCGCGAAGGTGACTCGCGACTTTTCCCAGAAGATGAATCGAAAGATGCGGCGGTTGGCGAGGAATTCAGCGATTCTGGCCAAGGCCAAGTCGGGCACGGCGGTGATTCTCTCGGGACTGAAGTTCGACAAGCCCGCGACCGGCATGATGGCGGGAATCCTGAAGGCCGCCGACGCATCGAAGGGGGCCCTGATCGCGATGGACGCGGCCAATCCCAACATGCAGAAATCAGGCCGCAACATTCCGGCATTGCATATGAAATTGATCCACGAAGTGAATGCCTATGACGTGCTTCGAGCCCGGAAGCTGGTATTCACACCGGAGGCTTTCGCGGCACTTGTTGCCGATCCGGTCAAGGCCGGAAATGTGGCGGAGGCGTAAGGCACATGGATATCTACCACATTATCGTGCGGCCGCTCGTGACCGAGAAGGGCACCTATCAGAGCAAGCAGTCACACGACGCGACGCGGTCGAGACCCGGTCGCGGAGGGGCCTACAGCTTCGAGGTCCATCCGGAGGCCTGTAAGATCGAGATCCGCAATGCGGTCGAGAAGATTTACAACGTCAAGGTCGAGAAGGTTCGCACCAGTCTCCAAATGGGCAAGTCTCGGCGTTATCGCGGTCGATCCGGCACGACCCGGCATTGGAAAAAGGCGGTGGTCGTACTCAAGCCGCAGTGCCACATAGACCTGTT
>CAYXGR010000107.1:2589-6721 GCA_964464525.1 uncultured Planctomycetaceae bacterium | reverse complement strand
GTCTCGCTGAATGGAATAGGGATTGAGAGAAGTCGTCGGCCCCGATGCCGGCCAAGGTGATCCATCATGGGTGTCAAAAAATACGGTCGCACCACACCCGGCCGGCGAAATGCCAGCGTGAACGACTTCGCGGAACTGACGCACCGCAAGCGCCGGCCCGTCAAGTCGCTCTGTCGTCCGTTGGTGAAGACCGGTGGACGCAACAATCAGGGCGTGATCACCTCGCGATTTCGCGGCGGCGGTCATAAGCGGTTGTACCGCCTGATCGATTTCAAGCGACGCAAGGATGACTCGGCCGCCACGGTGCAGTCGATCGAATATGATCCCAACCGGAGTTGTTTCATCGCCTTGCTGAAGTACGAGGACAACGAGCTTCGCTACATATTGGCCCCGACGGGTCTGACGGCGGGTGACTCGGTGATGAGCGGTCCGGGCGTCGAGCCCAAGGTAGGCAATGCCATGTCACTTCGGGATATCCCGGTCGGCATGGACGTTCACAACATCGAGATGAACCCCGGTCAGGGCGGCAAGTTAGTGCGTTCGGCCGGTGCGGTTGCCCGTCTGGCCGCCCGCGAAGGCGATTGGGCGACCTTGATCCTGCCGTCGGGCGAGATGAGACAGGTTCGTGCCGATTGTCGTGCGACAATCGGCCAATTGGGCAATGTAGAGGCCAAGAATATCAAGCTCGGCAAGGCGGGCCGAAAGCGGCACATGGGCCGGCGACCGCATGTCCGAGGCGTGGCGATGAATCCGGTGGCCCATCCGTTGGGCGGCGGCGAAGGCCGCAGCGGAGGCGGTCGCCATCCGTGTAGCCCGACGGGCAAGCTGGCCAAGGGTGGCCGGACTCGCAAGCCGAGAAATCCGTCGAACCGTCGTATCTTGCGACGGCGCAAGAGCGTGCGGTACGGCCAGGTGGCACTCAAACGCCGAAGATAGGCGTGTGTAAGGAATGGAACCGTTCGAGTTCAATCTCGCGAAGGTGAGGTCGAACCGAACAGGTGGAATGACCTATGGCAAGAAGTTTGAAGAAAGGTCCGTACGTTGATCCTCGGCTGTACCAGAAGGTGCAGAAGGCGATCGATGCGAACACCTACGAACCGATCAAGACATGGTGTCGGCGATGTACGATTCCGCCGGAGTTCGTCGGTCGAACCTTCGAGGTTCACAATGGCAAGGTATTTAACCGGGTCTTTGTGACCGAGGACATGGTCGGCCACAAGCTCGGTGAGTTCAGTATGACGCGAATATTCAGGGGGCATACCGCCACCAAGCGGAAGTAAGTGCAGCGGTATCACGAACGCCCCGTGTGTCGGGTAGGGTGGAGCAAGAGACGATGGCAACATGGACCTCAAGACATCGCTACGCAAGGATCAGCCCCCGCAAGGCTCGGCTTGTGTCGCAGCTCATCGCCGACCGGCCGGCGAGCGAGGCACTGGACCTGCTGAAATTCACGCGGAAACGGGCCTGCGTGTTGGTGGATAAGGTCTTGCGGACGGCCATGGCCGATGCCGACGAGCAGGAGGCCGATGTGCGAAGTCTCTATGTGCACGAAGCCCGCGTGGATGAAGGCCCGACGATCAAGCGATTCCGCCCCAAGGATCGCGGAAGGGCCCATCCGATCATGAAACGAACAAGCCATATTGTCGTGACCGTGGGCGAGGGTCCGAGGTAGTAGCAAACTATGGGACAAAAGGTACATCCATTAGGGTTTCGTATCGGCGTGACGGAGAGTTGGCGTTCGCGCTGGTTCGCACCGAAGCCGGCCTATGCCGAGTTTCTGATCGAGGACCAGAAGATTCGCAAGCTCCTCGATAAGCGGTTGAATCGAACCCCGCCGTTCGCCGGTTGTGCGAAGGTGGAGATCGAGCGAACCCGGGACGAGGTGAAAATCTTCCTCTCCACCGCTCGGCCGGGCATGGTCATCGGCCCCAAGGGTGCCGAGGTCGACAAGGTCCGCGAAGAGATCGAGGACATGATCGACCGCAAAGTCAGCGTCAACATTGTCGAGATCAAAAACCCCGATCTGAACGCCCAATTGCTCGCCTTGGACATCGCCTCCCAGCTCAAACGTCGGGCCAGCTTTCGGCGTGCGATCAAGATGCGTTGTGAGGCGGCGATGACGGCGGGGGCCTTGGGTGTCAAGATCATCTGTAAAGGCCGACTGGGCGGAGCGGAGATGTCGCGGGTCGAGACCCAGCGGCGCGGCTCGGTCCCGGCCCAGACGCTTCAGGCCCACGTGGACTACGGCGAAGCAACCAGTTTCACGACCTATGGAGCGATCGGCGTTCGGGTCTGGTTGTACAAAGGGCCCTACGGCGAAGAGATTGTGGAAGGCGAGCCGCAGCGGCGCGGCGGACGACGCGGTCGAGCCTAGTGTTCTGTTGCTCGTCAATTGATGGACCCGGTTGGGTACCACACCCAATCGCCCCGAAGGGGCCGAAACATGTCAGCCCAGGGCAGAGCGAAGCGCCGCCCTGGGTTAGCAAGCACAATAGGTGCTCAGCCCTGAAAGGGCGATACAAACGGCGGTCTACCGCCACCAACGATCGAGAGATGCCGATTGCCTGCATCAATTGAGCAGCATCGGAGCACGAGGCATCGATATCGTGTGTCGAATAATGACGCACAGGAGTGAATCGCCATGGCCTTATTGCCGGCCAGAGTAAAATATCGCAAGCAGCATCGGGGCAAAGTCAAGGGGAAGGCCACGCGCGGCAATACCGTGGCCTACTGCGATTTCGGCCTTCAGGTATTGGAGAGTGGCTGGATTACCGGCCGGCAGATCGAGGCGGGCCGGATGGCGGCAACGCATTTCCTGCAACGCCAGGGACGCGTGATCATCCGCATCTTCCCGCACAAGAGTGTCAGTGCCAAGCCACTCGAACAGCGTATGGGCAAGGGCAAGGCCGAGGTCGATCATTGGGTGGCCGTTGTTAAGCCGGGCACCATGCTCTTCGAGATCGGCGGCGTGGAAGAGGATGTGGCTCGACAGGCCTTCAACCGAGTGGCCCACAAGATGCCGTATCGCTGTCGCTTCGTGGCGCGGCGGCACAATGTTTAGACGATTGAAAGTGTTCGACGGATGAAGATTGCTGACATTAGGGAATTGAAGGCCGACGAGCTTCATGCGGAGCTGGAGCGGCTTCGACGCCATCTGTTCGACCTGCGGAGCCAGGCCGTCACGGAAAAGCTGGAGGATTCATCACAACTGGGCAAGACCAAGCGGGATATCGCCCGGGCCTTGACCGTGATGCGGCAACGCGGAGAAACCAACATCGAGCAGACTCAGGCCCATCAAGAGTCCGTCGGCGCGATGAAGTAGGGATCATCAACATGAACACGAACATGAATGAATCGGACCGGTGATGACGGAATCTACTGAGATACAAACGGCGGTCAAGCAGGAATCGCGGGCACGATCGGCTCGGCGCAGCCGAATCGGTGTAGTGGAGAGTGATGCCCGCGACAAGACGATCAAAGTTCGGATCGCTCGCCTTATGAAGCATCCGAAGTACGGCAAGTATTTGAAGCGGAAAACGGTGCTCCACGCTCACGACGAGAAGAATGAGGCCGTTTGCGGAGATGTGGTCGAGATTGTGGAATGCCGGCCGATCAGCAAGACCAAGTCCTGGCGATTGCTCAAGCGGGTTCGCAAGACGAAGGACGTCTGATCTTACAGGTGCGACGAGAATGATACAGTCAGAAAGCGTGCTGGACATCACGGACAATACCGGCGCCAAGCGGGCATTGGTGATCCGTGTCTTGGGCGGTTCGACCGGCCGCGGCAACTATACCCGCCGCACCGGGGGGGTGGGCGACATTGTCGTGTGCACCGTCAAGAAGGCCCTGCCGAACAGTGATTGCTACGTCGGCAACACACGCAAGGAGCGATCCACTCGGCGAAAGATCAAGGCCGTCATTGTCCGGACCAAATTTCCGGTTCGCCGGCCCGACGGCAGCTATGTGCGTTTCGACAGCAACGCGGCAGTCATTATTGATGACGAAAAGAATCCCAAGGGTACACGAATCTTCGGCGCCGTCGCGCGTGAATTGCGTGAGAAGGGCTTCATGAAGATCGTCTCTTTGGCGAGTGAGGTTGTCTAGAGGTCGTTCTAGTACCACTGTGGCGCCT
>CAYXGR010000107.1:0-2489 GCA_964464525.1 uncultured Planctomycetaceae bacterium | reverse complement strand
TTAAGTGCTACTGTGGCACCTTAAAAGCTACTGTGGCACCTTAAGTGCTACTGTGGCACCTTAAAAGCTACTGTGGCACCGGTTTCCAACCGGTGCGTATCGCAGGATTCAATCCTGCCGTACCGGTGTTAGAATGCACTTCTGAAAAGCAACGGCAGAAGAAAACGGCTTGGATGATCGAGCCTTGGAAGATTAACGATGGCAGCCAAAGTACGAAAAGACGATCGCGTCGAGGTCACGACCGGCGATCACAAGGGCGAACAGGGCAAGGTGCTCCGCATCGATCCTCGGACCAACCGTGTCTGGATCGAGGGCGTCAACATGGTCTATCGCCATCTGAAACCGAGCCGCGATAACCCGCAGGGCGGGCGAATCCAGAAGGAGGCGTCGGTACACGTTTCCAACGTGATGCCCATCGATCCGAAGACCGGCCACGGAAGCCGGATTCACTTCGAGATCGAGCGGGATCAATCGGGAAAAATCGTATCCAAGCATCGCACGACCCGGGGCGGAACGGTCCTCGATCAGGTTAAGCGAGTAGCGAAAGCATAGGCTCCAGATTCAAGCGGTGTAAAGAGCCGCTTTGGGAACGAATCATGTCGCGTCTGATGGAGAAATATAAGAAGGAAGTCGCCCCGGCACTTCAGAAGGAGTTGGGCTTTCGAAATGCGCTCGAGATTCCCCGTCTCGAAAAGATCGTTTTATCGATGGGACTCGGTAAGGCGCTCCAGGAAAAAGGGCGCCTCCCCGCGGCTCAAAAGGAGTTGGCGGTCATTGCCGGTCAGATGCCGATCGTCTGCCGGGCGAGAAAGAGCGTTTCGAATTTCAAGCTGCGCCAAGGCTACGAAATCGGCCTGAAGGTCACCCTTCGCGGCCGTCGGATGTACGAATTTCTCGATCGGATGATCGCCGTGGCGATTCCGCGTATTCGCGACTTCCGCGGCCTCGATCCCAAGAGCTTTGACGGCCGGGGTAATTACAATATGGGCATCACCGAGCAGACGGTCTTCCCCGAGGTCGATGCCGACAAGGTTCAGTTTCAGCAGGGCATGAATATCACGTTTGTAACCAGCGCGGTCAATGACAGCCACAGTCGGCAGTTGCTGACACTGTTGGGGATGCCCTTTCGGAAGACCGATGCCGACAAGGCCGCATAGCCGTCCGGATCCCGCGGTGGGGTGTGCCCGCACACGGATCCCAAGACGTTTGAGGAGTATGAAAGGCTCATGGCGAAAAAGAGCTTAGTCATCAAGGCCGCGAAGAAGCCCAAGTTCAAGGTTCAGGGCTATACGCGATGTCAACTTTGCGGACGGCCGCGAGCGGTCTACCGCAAGTTTCAATTGTGCCGTATTTGTTTCAGGTCCTTGGCGTTGGGCGGCAAGATACCCGGTGTCCGTAAGGCCAGTTGGTGATCCGATCGCGATAGCATCGCCAGGGATAAAGAGGATGAGACACCATGTGGAGTGATCCCGTAGCTGACATGTTGACCCGCGTCCGGAATGCGGTTCGGAACCACTCCGAGTACGTGATGATTCCCCGGAGCAAGCTCAAGCTGGCGATCGGTCGCGTGCTGAAGGACGAGGGTTATATAGAGGATATCGACGAGATCGACGACGGCTGTCAGGGCAAGGTTCGACTGAAGCTGAAGTACGGCCCACGCGGTGAGCAGGTGCTCACCCACCTGAAGCGAGAAAGCAAATGCGGCTGCCGCCGGTTTGTCGGCGTCGAAGAGATCCCCAAGGTGCTCAACGGCCTTGGCATCGCCATCCTCTCGACCAGCCACGGCGTGATGAGTGATCGAAAGTGTCGCCAGCAGCGTCATGGCGGCGAGTTGATTTGTACGATTTACTAGCGTCCCCCGAGCAGCAGCCGCGCCCTTCGCTTTGGAGAAGGGTCCAGCGCCCCGGGCGACCGATTCAGGGAAACTAAAGAATGTCTCGCATCGGAAAAAAACCGATTCCACTGCCTTCGGGTGTGAAGGTGGACATTCAGGCGCGCCGCGTGAGCATCTCCGGGGCCAAGGGCAACCTGGCTTTTGAGCATCCCGAGGGTATCTCGGTCGCCCACGATCAGGCGAGCAGCGCACTGGTCGTCACGCGATCATCCGACACGTCTCGCCACCGCGCTTTTCACGGCCTGACCCGCGCCTTGTTGAACAACATGGTCATCGGTGTGACGGATGGCTACCTGAAACGCATGGAAATCTACGGGACGGGCTACAATTGCGCCGTCTCCGGAAGCACCTTGGAGATGAAAGTCGGCTTCTCCCATACCGTCAAGCTCAAGATTCCAGACGGGGTCAAGGTGGACATCGAGGTTCCGGCAACTCGGGGCGACGAAACGCCCGCAAAGTTGACCGTCAGTGGGATCGACAAGCAGGCGGTCGGCCAGTTTGCCCGAACCGTCAAGGATGCCCGCCCACCCGAGCCTTACAAGGGCAAGGGTATACGCTACGAAGGCGAACACATCCGTCGCAAGGCGGGCAAGGC
>CAYXGR010000106.1:6906-9367 GCA_964464525.1 uncultured Planctomycetaceae bacterium | reverse complement strand
CCTGTGGCACCGGTTTCCTAACCCTGTGGCACCGGTTTCCAACCGGTGCGCCGCAGTTTGGTAAACGAGACCGCATTTCTGATACGATTTGAGAGTGAGCGGATTGTGACAAAGTCACCCGAAAAAACAGAACCCCTGACAGTCGCCCGGATCGCCGAATTCGTCAACGGGCGCCTGGCGAGTCCGGGCGATCATGCCTCGTCACCCGTCCGCCGCATCGACACGATCGACGACGCAACGGAGGACGCCATCACCTGGCTGTCCGACGACAAACATCTCGACGCATTGGCCCATTGCCCCGCCGCCGCGATCATCGGCTCGCAATCACGTGTCGGTTCACACCCCCGAGGACTCATCGTCGACGACACCGAAGCAGCCATCGCCTCCGTCCTGACACTCTTCAACATTCCCCCTCACGTCCCCGATACCGGTGTCCACCCCACCGCCGTCGTCCACCCATCAGCCAAACTAGGCGAAGGAGTCGCCGTGGGTGCATTGGCAGTGTTGAATGAGGGCGTCGTCATCGGCGACCAGACCGTCATCCACGAAGGCGTCAGCCTGGGTAACGACGTCCATGTCGGCCACAACACCATCCTCCACGATCATTGCGTCATCTACGACCGCTGTCGTGTCGGCAACCATGTGTGCCTCCACGCGGGTGTCATCGTCGGCGCCGACGGCTTCGGATACATCTTTCGAGAAGGTCGGCACCGAAAGCTGCTGCACCTCGGGACCGTTGTGATAGAGGACGAAGTCGAGATCGGGGCAAACACCTGCATCGACCGGGCCAAGCTGGGAACCACCCGGGTGGGCCGAGGATCGAAGATTGATAACCTGGTTCAGATCGGCCATAATGTTCACATTGGACCGAACTGCATCATCGTCGCACTGTGTGGCATCGGCGGGAGTGCCATCTTGGAAGAAGGCGTGGTGTTGGGCGGTCATGTGGGTATCGTGCAAGGCGTAACGATCGGTGCCGGAGCGCGACTCGCCGCTCAGTCCGTCGCCACCCGGGATCTACCAGCGGGGGCCGTCTATTCCGGTTACCCGGCGCGAGATCACAAGACGGAGTTGCGGGGGGTGGCCCGGATGCGGAAACTCCCACGGCTCATGGACCAGATCGCGGCGCTTGAGAAACGAGTGGCGGAACTTGAAAGCGCAGCAGACGATTGAAAACACTGCCGAAGTCAGAGGCCGGGGCCTGTTCACCGGTGAGGAGGTGTCCCTCTGCTTCAAGCCGGCCCCGCCGGATGCCGGTATCATGTTCGTCCGGGCCGATGCCGCGACGCCCGCACGGATCCGAGCCCACGTCTCGAACGTCACCAAACGCGCCCGTCGCACCGCCCTGCGAAATGGAACCCTCGCCATAGAAACCGTCGAGCATTGCCTGGCCGCGCTCCACGGTCTCGCCATCGACAACATAGAGATCGAGCTTCACGGCGGCGAGTTACCCGGTGGCGACGGAAGCTGTCTCTGCTTTTTAGACGCACTCTTGGCCGCCGGCATCAAGGACCAGGGCGTTCATCGTAAACCGCTCGTCATCAAGGAAACCATTCGCGTCACCGATGCCGATGCCGAGTTGATCGCCGTCCCCACCGAATCCGCCGCCCTCGACATCCTCTACGATCTCGACTACGGACCCGACGCCGACATTCCCCGACAGATCTTTGCCATCACTCTCAACGAAGAGACCTTCCGCGATCAGATCGCCCCGGCCCGTACCTTTCTTCTCGAAGAGGAGGCCCGCCAGTTTCAGGCCGCCGGAATGGGCACCCATCTGACCTACAACGATATCGTCGTCATCGGGCCTGAGGGTGTCATCGACAACGAGCTGCGCTTTCCAGACGAATGTGTTCGTCACAAGATTCTCGACCTGATCGGCGATCTCTACCTGGCCGGTCGCCCCTTCCAGGGCAAGATCATCGCCCGCCGAAGCGGCCACGCCCTCAATCACGAACTCGTCCGAAAGCTGTTGGAGGCGATCGAGCGTCAGGAGCGGCATTCCAAGCTCACTTCCGCCGCCGCCATGGACGCCCAGCAGCTTCATCGCATCCTCCCCCATCGCTACCCGTTTCTCCTGATCGACCGCGTCGTCGAGATACAAGGAGATCGTCGCGCCGTCGGCATCAAAAACGTCTCGATCAACGAACCCTTTTTTCAAGGGCACTATCCCTCACAGCCCATCATGCCCGGCGTCCTCATCATCGAGGCCATGGCCCAGCTCGCCGGTATCCTGCTCTCTCAAAAACTGGAGCACGCCGGAAAAGTCGCCGTCCTGCTCTCGATGGACGATGTGAAATTTCGAAAACCGGTTCTGCCCGGTGATCAGTTGGTTTTGGAGGTGGAAACCCTTAAAGTGACCGCTAGAACCGGCCACGTACGCTGTCAGGCCTCCGTGGAAGACACCGTCGTGTCCCAGGCGGAGATCAAGTTTATGCTCGTGGATGCCGAGCCGGTCTAG
>CAYXGR010000106.1:4017-6806 GCA_964464525.1 uncultured Planctomycetaceae bacterium | reverse complement strand
GATCGCACCGACTGCGACTGTTGATAAAAAGGCCGTGCTGGCCGACGACGTGGAGATCGGCCCCGGCTGCTACGTCGGGCCCGATGTCAGGATCGGTCCGCGCTGTCGCCTCATTGCAAACGTCACCGTCATCGGCCACACCCGCATCGGAGCCGGCAATGTCTTCTACCCCTCCTGCGTCATGGGCGCCGCGCCGCAGGATCTCAAATACGAAGGCGCCCCCACCCAACTGATCATCGGCGACAAGAACATCTTCCGCGAAACCGTCACCGCCCACACCGGAACCGAACTCGGCGGCGGTATCACACAGATTGGCGACCACAACCAGTTCCAGGTCGGCTCCCATCTGGCCCACGACGTCAGCGTCGGCAACCACTGCATCCTCTCCAACTCCGTTCAGATCGCCGGCCATGTCCACATCCAGGACCACGTCGTCATCAGCGGTCTCGTCGGCGTTCAGCAGTTTGTCACTCTGGGCAGCTTCTGTTTCATCACCGGCGCCGCCCGATGCACCGCCGACACCCCCCCCTACGTCATCTACGGCCACGACGGAATCATCCAGGGCGTCAACGTCAAGGGCCTGGCCCGTTGGGGCTTCTCCGACGCCTCGATTCAGCAGCTTCGCGATCTCTGCAAGGTGCTCTATCCCCGAAGAGGCCGAATCCCCAACCATCACCGTCTGCGAAATCTCTACGGTCTCGTCCCCTGGCCCAAGGCCGAGACCAACGGCGTCGCCACCCTCGCCCGCAGACTTGCCGAGGCCGAGGCCCGCGCCTTCGCCGACGAACATTGCCAATCAATGATCGAATTCCTCAAGCGATCCATCTACTCCGGCGTCCATGGACGCTATCTCGAGTCCTGCCGCAAGGACAACGGTGCCGCTCCAGCCAAATTCTACCGAAACGACAACGGCCGATCCCAGTCCATCGTCAATCCGACCGCCCCATCCATCCATCCCCAGACAGGGAGCCCCCAGGCGTGACGTCCAAACCGATGCGCGTCGCCGTAGTGGGTGTCGGTCACATGGGCCGGCACCACGCCCGTCTCTATCGGGAGATGCCCCAGGCTGAGCTGGTCGCCGTCGTCGATACCGATCCCAAAAAGGCCCAAGGTTGCGCGAAGGAGCATCATACTCGCGCCTTGGCGTCCATCGACGACTTGCCCGACGACATCCACGCCGTCTCCGTCGCCGTCCCCACGATTTATCATCGAGCACTGACGGAAACGCTCCTTCGTCGAGGCATCGCAGTTCTCGTCGAGAAACCGCTGGCCCCGAGTGTCGAGGATGCCGAGGCCATGCTCGCCTGTGCCAGGGAGACCGGTGCACTGCTCTCCGTCGGTCACACCGAGCGGTTCAACCCCGTCGCCCGCGCCCTGACACGGCTGGAGATCCAACCCCGATACATCGAGTCTCAGCGGATCAGCCCTTTCCGCTTTCGATCGGCCGACATCGGCGTTGTCGCCGACATGATGATCCACGACATCGACATCGTACTCAGCCTGGTTCGCTCGCGCGCAATCCGTGTTGACGCGGTCGGCGTCAACGTGCTCGGTCCCCACGAGGATGTCGCCAATGCCCGGATCGCCTTCGAGAATGGCGCCGTCGCCAACCTGGTCGCCTCGCGGCTCGCCCTCAAGACCGATCGGCGCATCCGCGTTTTCTGCGATACGGCCTATCTCTCGCTCGATTTCCAGCGAAAGAGCGGCGTCGCCATCAACCGCGACGCCAATCTCGACATCATCTCACTGGCCAAAGACAAAAACCTGGACGATCTCGCCCAGCTCGCCAACCTCGATTTCGGCAAGATGGTCAACGTCGAGCCGCTTGTGATTGACGACGTGGAGCCGCTTCGCGCCGAACTGGAATCATTCCTGGACAGTGTGCATAAAGGCACACCTCCCGCCGTCAGCGCCGAAGACGGCGTCGCCGCCGTCCGCCTCGCCTCGCAAATTGTTGATGCCATCAACGCCCACGACTGGAAGAAATAAACAAACCCCGCGAAACCCGAGACACCCGGTCTAATGTATAATGACCGGACAATACACACCCCATTATAGGAGGAGGCGATTATGACCCGCAAAGGATTTGCACTGCTTTTGGCAACGGCCATTCTGGGGATCACGGGAGCCTGCGATGACGACGCGCAGTTCGTCACCGCCGTCCAGCAGGTTCTCCCCCTGCCAGGCACGCCCGCCAATTCACCCGGTGGTCAACCCAACGCACCGGGCAATACGGCGACGGACGATGTCAACCGCCCCACAAGCCCGGGTGATGCCGAGCGGCCAGGGGGGCCGGATGAGGATCCCCTTCTGCCCGCCCCGGGTCCTGACGCACCGGTCATCGGACTGCCAGATGGCCCGAATCCGGATCCCGTCGATCCGCGCAGTCCGGAAGGCCCACCGATCGGTCTCTGGCGATTCGTGCTCACGCAGACCGGCGACACACCGGACGACGGCGTGGTCGAATTTGAGGTCGAATTCGTGGTCGCGGCGGATGAACAAGGGCGGTTCATCGACTTTCTTCGATATGATGCCGTCCTGTCCTGTGCCTATTTCCCTCCATTCGACCTGGGCTTTGATTTCGTCAAGGATATGTGCGAGGAAGATGCCCCCATCCTCAATCGCCGCGCACGGTCCTGCCCGAACAGCGACTTCTCATTCGAAATCAATTTTGTCCGCAACGATTTCGCTGAGTTGACGATAAAAAGCAGCCAACCCGACTGCCCCGATTGGGGCGACCGCCAGGCCATCGTCGTAGACGCCAGCCCGGTTCAATAACGCCGCGTCCC
>CAYXGR010000106.1:0-3917 GCA_964464525.1 uncultured Planctomycetaceae bacterium | reverse complement strand
ATGGATCACGCACTGGTTCCCCGCCGGCGGAACCGGGCAAATGCCCTGGCAGGACAACACCGGCCCATTGATCTGGACCGGACCGCAGTCTTCGCCCGCGAGGAAGCACGCACATTTCTCCACGAACGGGGGTGTTCCCGGCGGACCGATGATCACCTGTTGCGGCAGACACTCCGTGCCCGGCGGCCCATTCTGGCAGTCGATCGGCTGCTGGTTGAGGCAATGCCCCGGCGGAGGAACCGGACATACGGCACCCGGCGGCTCACACGCATCGTCGACGCCGTTGCCGTTGGCATCGCCCAGGCACACCGTCCCGGCGCCCTGTGGTAATCCGCCAATCGTCTGGCAACAGATCGGATCCGTATCGATGCAGCCTCCGTTCGGCAGACAACACGCCTCCGGAGGAGCACACAGCGTACCACCGGTCGGCGTCCCGCCCTGTAGCGAGCAGCAATCGCGCTCCATGTCCGTGCAGGTTCCATCCGGAAGACAGCAGCCTTCGATGATGCCCGTGCAGAGTGCCGGCGTCACGGACCCGCCGAGGACGGTGCAGCAATTCGGATCGATATTTATACACGTGTCATCTGGCAGGCAGCAGCCCTGCGGCGGCAGACAGGGATTCGGATTGAAGACCGAACCAGCCGGACAGCCCGCAGCGGGCGCGGGGAAGCAGCCGTTGACCGGGTCGCAGCACGATCCCTGTGGAGGAATGTCCTGGCATTCGCAACAGATCGTTTCGAGGCCGGTCGCCGGATCGGTTGTCACCGTCGTCACACACTGTTGGCCCGGCGGGCAACTGCCCACGCATTCAAATCCGGACAACGGCGGCGGTAACAATTCAATATGACACAGATTCGGACTGCGGCACGCGCAATCCAATGCCGAGAAAACACCCGTGAACGGATTGAAGAGGATGCACGTCGGTAGGCACTCCTCGCTCGCGATCGGACAGGTCACCGGCACACAGAAACCCGTCAGAGGATCGGTCCCGCAACCCGGCGGCGGCGGACAGTTGACCGTCGTGCAGTCGGTGCCCGGCCCCTGCGGCGTGCCGCCCATGTCCAGGCAACACGGTACGAATGAATCCAGGCAGGTGCCATCGGGGAAGCAGCAGGCCTGTGGCAACCCACACGGACCATTCACCAGCGTCGTTCCAGGTGGGCAATTCATCGTACCGGGAAGCAGATCGAAACACAGACCGTTCGCATCACAACAGGACAGTTGCGGCGGAGGCTCGCATGCATCATCCACACCATTCCCGTCGAGATCACCCAGACAAAACGTACCCGCACCCTGAGGCGATCCACCGTGGAGAAGCTGACAACAGGCCACGTCGGCGGTGATACACGTACCGTCCGCCAGACAACAGGCCTGCAATCCGCCGCAGACGGTGCCGTCGCCGAGATAGAGGCCGCCCTGTTGTGCACAATCCGCCGCCGTTGTCACGAAACAGTCCGGATCGGTCGTCACGCAACAGGCGCCCAACAGATCGATGGGTTCACAATCACAGCAAACGTCGATCAGATCACCGTTCTGCACGATGGTCTGCACACAACTGAACCCTGGAGGACAGGCGTTTATACACGCGGGAACGATGCCCGGTGCCGCCGTCGGATCCACCTGACAGTCATTCGGCCCACGGCATTCGCAGTCCAGAATGATCGTCGTCCCCGCAGCCGGATTGACCTGCACACACCGCGGCACGCACTCCTCCCCCACCGTGGGACACTGCACCGGATTGCACGCCAGACCGTCGGCCTGAGGCCCACAGACCGGATCGCAACACTGCCCGTCCACGGCCGTGATCAGCGCGGCGATATTCAGCCCCGTCACCACGCCGAACTGGTTCTGCACGATTACTTCCAGACAGTTATCGCACGGCTTGAACAACAGCGGATTGTTCACCACGATGTGCGTCGGCAACGCCGTGTTGAACGACGGGTTGGGCGTCGATCCAATCAGGTTGCCGTTCAACCAGACCGTCGCATTGTCATCCGCCCGCAAGTCCAGAATCATCAACGGATTCTTGAATCGCGGATCGAGACAGAACGTGTGCTTATAGGTGTAAAACCCGTTCGGGCCCGTCGCCGCGGCGCTCATCCATTGCGTCCCCGGAATCGTCAACCACGCCGAATTCGGATTGATGATCGTTGCCGGTCGCGGAACAATGCCCCCGCTCGGATCGACCGTCACCTGCCAATCGTCGTCGTCAATGCCCACGGGAATAAGGTTCCCCGCGTCGTCGACGCCCGAATCCGCCGAGTCGAGCAGATCACGCGCCGGGCAGCAACACTTGCCCGACGTCGCCGTGATGCTGCCGTCCAGGTTGAGACCCGTGACCACGCCAAACTGATTTCGCACGACGACTTCAATACAGTTCTCTCCCGCGAGGAAGAGCGACTGATTGGTCACGTCGATATGCGTCGGCAGAGCCGTGTTGAATGACGTGACCGGCGTCGCGCCGACCAGCGTCCCATTGAGATAGACTTCGGCATTGTCGTCCGCGCGAAGATCCAGAATAAGCTGCGCATTGGTGAAACGCGGATCCAGGCAGAAACAGTACTGATAGGTGTAGAACCCGTTGGGCCCCGTCGCCGCGGCACTGATCCACTGGGTGCCGGGGATCGTCAACCAAGCCGAGTTCGGCGTGATCACCGTCGCCGGTCTCGGCACAATCCCGCCGCTCGGATCAACAGTGACGATCCAGGTGTCATCGTCACCGCCGATCGGAATGAGGGTGCCGTCGACGTCACTCTCCCCCGTTGCCAGACTGGGGATCGCGAGATCCTGCTCCGGGCAACACGGCGTCGGCCCACACGGCGCCTTGTTCAAGATGCGCTGAACGAAACCGGCGATGTCGTTGGGATCCACCAGCCCGTCGCCGTTGATGTCTGCACAGCCGCAATTATCCACGGCCAGCGGTACACCCAGCAGACAGCGAACGAAACCGGCGATATCCAGACCGTTCAGGACACCGTCGCCGTTGATGTCGCCCGGACAATCGCAAGGCGGCAACACGCAGTCGCAGCATGTGTCGATCGTCCCGTCGGCGTTGACGACCTGGTTGGTCACACAGATCATACCGGGTGGGCAATTCCCCTCGCAGAACGGCGGAACGCCCGTGTTGATGATCGCCTGGCACGCCCCAGGATCACGACAATCGCAATCGAGAACGGTGATCAGACCCGTCGCCGGATCCTCCTGAACGCAACGCGGCACGCACGTCTGGCCCGCAATCGGACAGGCGAATGGCTCACAGGCCAGACCGTCTGGTGTCGGCTGGCAATCCTGAGGGAAGGGCACACACTCACAGCAAATATCAAAGCCGGTGGGCGTCGTAATAATCGTCTGATCGCAAACCTGCCCCGGCGGACAATCGCCTACACAGATGGGACCCACGGCCGGATCAAACTCAATATGGCAGTCGAGCGGGTTGCGACACGTGCAATCCAACACCGAAAACACACCCTGCGAAAAACTCATACAAGTCGGCAGGCATTCCTCGTCCGGCGTCGGACAGACGACTGGTAGGCATGCCGTTCCCGCCGCCGTGGGTCCGCAGACCTGTGGCTCGCAGGCATCGTCGATGCCATTTCCATTCGCGTCCCCCAAGCAGAGGGTTCCGACACCCAGGAAGGTGCCGGCGACGTCGTCGCAGCAAAGCTCATCCATTGTCGCGCAGAGCACACCGCCCGCGGCGTCGGGGAAACAACACGCCCCCACGCCGAGACACACGCTCCCCACACCCTGGAAGGTTCCGCCGATGCTTGTGCAGCATAGCGAATCCATCTGTGTACAGGTCTCGCTGATCCCATCACCGTCGCTATCCAGACAACAGGCCCCCATCGAGCCGCACGTGACGCCCGCTCCCTGAGGCACGCCTCCCTGATCGCTGCAACAAAGGGCGTCGATCATCG
>CAYXGR010000105.1:3301-9483 GCA_964464525.1 uncultured Planctomycetaceae bacterium | reverse complement strand
TTTCCAATTCTTCTGTGGCACCGGTTTCCAACCGGTGCGTTTCTCGGTTTTGAGGATGCACACTCAGATTTATATTCTGCTGCGCCATCGCGCCTGCCGCCGCAGCGAACAACAACTCGAAATCCTCACCGTCATGCAGCGCGTGGTCCAACGGCGAACGGCCATCCTCGCGCGACATCTCCCGCGCCGCATCGGAGACCACCCGCTCGATCGCATCTGTATCGAAGATCAGTCCACAATCCGACGCTTGGGCCATACGCGCGGCGTCAATCGAAAGCCCGTCGCTCAGGTCCATCATCGCGTGCAAATCCGACCCTAACCGCCGAGCCAGCGCATACGCCTCGGCAACGCGCGGAGTGAAGGTCAGATGATGCCCAGATAGATGGCTACCTCCGTGTAGGCTACCCCCAAGCCGACCGGTCACAAAAAGTTCGTCACCGGCCACAACCCCATCCCGCCGGACGGGCGTCACGTCCGGATAGGGCTCCGCCAGTACCGTCACATCCACCACCAGCGGCCGAGCCCAACTATTCGTATCACCGCCGATGATCGTGCAGTCGAACGCCTTCGCAAGATCCTCGATACCCAGAAACAGCGCCTGTGCCTGCTCCATCGACCACGCATCCGACAGAGCGAGACTCACCACCACCCAACGCGGCCGAACCGCCATCGCCGCACAGTCCGACAGGCTCGCCGCAAGGGCCTTCCGACCGATCTCACGCGGATCGTGCACGCGCGTGTCAAAGTGAACGCCGTCCATCAACATGTCCGCCGTCACCGCAATCGCGCCACCACGGGGTGCCAACAGGGCCATATCGTCGCCGATATCGAGTGCGACACCGTCGGATTCGGATCGCTGATCCCGATCCCGCGATCGACCGGCCATCCACGCCACCAGATTGTCCTCGCCTTTCGTCATTTCCGGACCATTCTATACGGCCCACAAGCATCCTTGAACCGCCACTGCTCCGTCGCACACGATTCGATGGGTGGCACGGTCTAACGACGCAGTCGTTAGGCCGTGGGAATGGCGAGCGGATTCCATGCCGGCTTCAGCCGGGCTTTCATGATTCGATCCCTGCGAGAGGGAACCCGTTTGGCCCGCCCAATCTGTCATACACCCATTCGCGATTCACACCCCCCACCCTATTTGCGGACCGAATCCACGGGGTATAACGTATGCCATGAAAGCAAGTTACCCGCGCCATCCCCGATGGGCGACCCCAGTCACATGAATTGGCTAACCGTTCGCCGTTTGGACTGTCTACCCCTATGAGCGACACCGCCGCACAATCTCGGATCGATGCCGATGATTCCGGCCGGCAGGATGCCGAGCAAGTCGCACGGACGCTCAGGGGCGATACGGCCGCCTTCGACGTCCTGATCGAACGCTACCAGCGACGCGCCGTCGCGGTCGCCTACCGGCTGTTGGGCAACATCGAGGATGCGAAGGACGTATGCCAGGATGCATTCATCAAGGCGTTCAAATCGCTGGCCTCACTTCAGCAGCCGGATCGGTTCGGGGCCTGGCAGATGCGGATCGTCACAAACCTGTCGCTCAACTTCCGCCGCGGTCGCCGAGCGAGCTTGTCGCTCTCGACCGACGGCGAGCAAGTCGGGATCGACATGGACCAGGCCACCCGGAAAGATCGGCGGGTTCGCCAGGATCCCAGCGGACCGCTCCAGACGGCCGAAACGCGTCAAGCCGTCAGCGAAGCGATCGAGGCCCTGCCGGAACCGCAGCGTCTGGCGCTGGTGTTGTTTGCAATCGAGCGAATCCCCCAGAAGGAGGTCGCCGAAATAATGGAATGCAGTGTTGAAATGGTCAAGTGGAATGTCTTTAAGGCACGCAAGACGCTGAAAAAGACCCTTGCCGAGTTGATACGGGAATGACCGACAGAAACGATACAATCGAGCAGCTTCTCAGCCGCCGCCTCGACGGAGACCTCACGGACGACGAGCAGGCCCGTTTACTCAAGGCGCTGGAGGCCAACGCCGAACTCGCCGACGTCGGACAACAGTACGACCGGCTGAACCGGCTGTTGTCGACGTGGCGGAGTCTGCCGGCAGATCTGGATTGGCCAGCGCTCGGGCGCGAAGTGTCCGATCGCGTCGAGGACGTCCTGACGGCCCGGGCCTCCGCACGGCTCGATCGCGAAATCGATCCCGACGCGGTGGAGGATGATTCGGAAACAATCGAATCTCCGGTCGGACCACACCTCGATCCTGTTGCCCGATCTGTTCAACTGACGGAGGATTGCGTTCGGGATTGGGCCGATTCGATGCCGGAGGTCGACTGGGATGAATACAAGACCCGCGTCTCCAATTCGGTGCGAAGGGAGGCGGCAGTATTGTCGCGGGCAACCTCGTCCGTCCGATGGCGCCGCGCCGCCGGTTGGCTCACTCCAATCGCCGCCGCCGTCGCCCTGGTCGTCTGGTGGCCACAGGGGAGCACGTCCATCCCAACCGTCCACCCTGAATCGGGCCCCCAATCGGTTCTCGTGGCCCTCGACATGCCGCGATCCGGCGGTCGGATTTCAATCGTCTTTGACGAGCAGCCAGTCGAATCACCTCCACCGGCCGAGTCCGCCCCCGGCGGCGCGGCCATCGCGATCGGGCCGTCCTGGACGGAAATACCAGATACCAACGACGAGGCCTATTACTATTAGCACCAGGCGTAGGATGGGTCATCTAACCCATCTGCTGATCTTGTGGATCAACGAATGTAAGCCCCGATTACCCATGGCGTACATTCAATCCGAGCCCCGAGCGCAAGCGAGTGGGGCCGAAGACCAACGGTTCACCCATGGAAGAACCCAACGCTGGAGCGCCGGGGCTTTGAATATAATTCACGTAGGATGTCATGAACCCTGCGACACTGGTTTTTAAGATGCACACGGAACACCGATCAACGCGTGAGGACACAACGATGGCAATCCAAACTCGAATGATTCCCTATATGGCACTTCTGTCCCTCGCAATCGGGCCAGTCATCACGGCTCAGTCGCCGGATCCGATTCCCATCGACATCGCCCGGGCCCTCGACCAACCGATGGAAAATCTGACGATCCAGGCGGAAGAGGTTCCCGCCGCCCTGGCCCGCATCGGGCAGCAGGTCGGCATCACAATCACGCTCGACGACGCCTCGGCCGATTTTCTGCCCTGGGGGCGACAAACACGGCTGAAACAGATGACCGTCGAGAACGCAACCTTGCGCGAGGTACTCCCACAGGTGCTTGGCGCGCTCGGCATGACCTACGAGATGCAAGACGACGGCCTGATCGTAGTCGCAACTCCGCCGCTCAAACGCCTCGGCCGCCGCGCCACCTGGGACGATCTTCGGCTGCTTCGCAAATGCCATGACCTGCCCTACTCGCCCGAAAACTTCGCGACGTTGGAACTGCAATACCGAATCACCAGCAAGGTCGATGCACCCAAGATGCTGATGGCTCAATTCGAGAAGGCCGTGTGCGGCTCGGTTGCCGAAATGCTGGAATCCGCCACCGGAGCGCTCGGCTGGGTCTGGTTTCCCAGCGACAACCACATCGTCATCCGCACGGTCCAGGCACAGATCGCCAACGCCATGGCCCGGCGCATCACCGTCCGCTATGCCAATGTTCCCCTGTCGCGCATTCTGGCCGACCTGGCCTCGAAGGCCCAGACGCCCATCCACTTCGAACCCGGCATGATGCTGGAACTCCCGCCCTCGACCCGTCAGAGCTATACCCTCCTCCTCCAGCGAACCTCGATCCGGCAGGCCTTCGAGCTCATCTCCGCCGAGACCGGCATAAAATACGACATTCGTAGAGATGGAATCCACCTTTCCCTGTCCGATCGCATCATCGCTGCCGACGGCACGGCCCCGCCCCGCCGGGGTTCGCCCTATGTCGCCAAGATCTCCGTCCCCGGCGGCGCCGGTCGCTATTCATTCGAAATCCTCCTCCGCGAAGACGAACTGCCCGCCGACATCCTCGAATATCGCCGACAGATCAAGGAGGAGTATTTCCAGAAAATGCGCGCGGACCTTTCGCCCGACAACTCCATCCACACCCCGGCATCAGGCAAATAATCGCATTGAACTGCTTCAAGCAGTGCAAGTGTGTGTGCGAGTGTGCCACTGCTTCAAGCAGTGCAGGGTGCCATGCTTACACGTCCCGGCCTCTTGGGACGGGTAAGCATGCCGAAGACCGGGAATGCCGTTCCGTCGCGCCGGTATGCGTGACAGATATCTAATCTGTCAAACGGATTTCAGGACACACTCAAAATCGCGAAATGAGACATCGATGATTTGAGATTTCACTGATGAAATCTCAAATCTCAACTACATTCCAATCAAAACCAGCGCTGGGCGCAACTGATGAATATGTAAACTCGGCCCATCACAACCACTGCTTCGCGATCCCCTCCGCGACCGCCTCCAACCGCTCTGCCGTCTCCGACAATTCACAGTCAAGCGTATAAAAACGATCAAGCGTCTCAAGACAATCATCAACACCCTCTCCCGCAGTCCCGACAATCGCCACGCACGGCACATCCGCCCCACGAGCCGTCCGAGCAACCGACCCGACCACCTTCCCCATCATCGACTGCCGATCCAGCCGCCCCTCGCCGGTAATGACCCATTCCGAATCCCCGATCGCTCCCACCAGCCCATTGGCCTCGCTCACGAGATCCACGCCCGGCACCACCGTCGCGCTCGTAAAGGCAAGCAGCGGCAGGGCAACACCGCCGGCGGCGCCGGTCCCGGGCTCGTCCCGCAGCGGCCGCCCGCACGCCGCCTCCAACAGATCGGCCCAGTGCGAAAGCCCGCGATCCAACAAGCGCACCCCCTCCCCGTCGGCCCCCTTCTGCGGAGCAAAGACCGCCGCCGCCCCGTTCGGACCGCATGCCGGATTCAACACATCGCAGCCGATCGTAAACCGCACATGTTCAAGATCGTCGGGCGGTCGATCCCAGACGAGCCGATCGATGTGAGCCAGATCACCGCCGCCGACGGGCGACTGAATCTCGCGCCCATCCTCCGCGAGAAACCGCATCCCCAACGCCTGCATCATCCCCGCGCCGCCATCAACCGTCGCGCTCCCACCAAGCCCCAGTATGATCTCATCCACACCACTTTCGATCGCAATGCGGATCACTTCTCCCAATCCAAACGTCGTCGTCTTCAGAGGGTCTCGACGTTCCGATGCCACCAATCCATATCCAGCAACCAGGGCCGATTCGATCACCGCGGTCGAGGCCTCGCGGATCAGACCGACCGCCACATCCAGCGGTCGCCCCAGCGGTCCCGTCGCCCGGACCGATCGACGATTGCCCCGGTTCGCATCGACCAGCACATCAAGCGTCCCCTCACCCCCGTCGGCCATCGGCACCAGGACAACCTCGACATCCGGCCGCGCGCGGCACACCCCCGCCCCGATCCGTTCGGCCACGGACCGGGCATCCAGAACGCCCTTGAAACTGTCCGGAGCAATCACAACGCGCATCAGATGCCCGCCTCTCCATCACCTTCGGGACAATGCTCAGTCATGAATCGATGATCCGCACCATCACTTCGGGGGATTCTTCGGCCGCTTGATCCGTCCATCACGAATCCAAGCAATCACACGAGGCAGCAATTCCCGCTCCAGCGCCTGCACCCGATCGGCGAGTGTCTCGACCGTATCCTCCGGCCCTACCGCGCATTGTTCCTGCGTGATGATCTCTCCGTGATCGTATTCCTCATCCACCCAGTGAACGGTCGCGCCGGTCTCGGCATCCCCCGCATCCAGAACGGCCTCGTGAACACGCCGGCCATAAAAACCCTTTCCACCATAGTGCGGCAACAGGGCGGGGTGAATGTTGATCACCTTGCCAAACCACCGCCTCGGCGGTCGCCAGTAACACAGCCACCCACCCTGAACAACGAGATCAACCGCATAGATGTCGAGCGTCAGGGCGATCTGATCGCTGAAGGCCCCTGTCTCAGGGAAATCCTTCACACGAATGATCTCCACTGGAATCTCCGCGCCCTGCGCGCGCTCCACCGCCTCGACGGTAGACCGAGACGAGACCGCCACCGCGATCTCCACGCCGGGCAATCGACGATCACGCACCCGGTCGATCAGATTCTGCAGCGAACTGCCGGCACCGGAGACGAGTACGGCAATCCGCAGCGGCTCGACCTTTTTCTTTTTCTTTTT
>CAYXGR010000105.1:0-3201 GCA_964464525.1 uncultured Planctomycetaceae bacterium | reverse complement strand
CCTTATCGTGACGGGTAAGCATGCCGCCGGATGCCCTGTTCACACTTCAAGATCCTGTTTCAAGCCAGGATCGGTTCCTTACTCTCGGTAAGGTTTGCAATTAGCACGCCGAACCAGATTTTTCGCTATTCACTATTCGCTATTCCCCCCTCCCACCGGCGAGGATCCCATACTTCTTCAGAAAGCCCTCAATTTCACCCCAGTAGCGCTCCTCGTTTCCATCGCCCGGAAAGTCGTTATGCCGACAATCGTATTCGATGTAGGTGCCGTTCCGGGCCAGATCGCGCAGGGCCCGCCCGTGGTCGACGGGCACGATGTTGTCGCGCGTGCCGTGAAAAATCAACACGGGGATGTCGAGTGTTTTCAACACACGGTCCACGTACAGCGGATTGCGAACAATAAAACCGGGCACCAGGTACTTGTGTGCCATGGCTCGAACACTGGTGAATGTGGAGCCGAGAATCAGAACCTTCGGTTTCCGGCGCGCGGCGAGACCGGCGGCAATCCCGCCGCCGAGAGAACGACCGTGTATCATAACGCGGGAAGCATCCACGTCTGGCCGCTTGATTGCCAGATCGTGAAAATAGACAACGTCATCGACAATGGCCTGTTCGGAAGGTTGACCGTCAGACCGGCCATAGCCCCGATATTCAGGCATCAGCACGGAGACGCCCATCGACCGGTAGCCCTCGATGCGATGTCCCTGAGAGTCGATGATCTCCGCGTTCCCGTGGCAATAGACAACGAGCGGTGCAGGCTTCTCAGCCGATGCCCCTCGGCCGGGAATAAACCACGCGATAACGCGACCGCCGTCGATCTCGCGCGTCAGAACCGTGGTCGAAGCATCATACTTCTCCGCCGGTGTCGGCTCGGGCGACATGTGATCAGCAAAGATAAGCCATCGTTGAGTGGCAAACAGCAGCAGGCACCAGAACAGATAGAGTCCGATCAATCGATAGACAAGTTTCTTCCCCCGAGCCATCAGCCCGGATCGCACACCAGGAGGTTTCTCAATCTCGCTATCGGCCTGATTCGAAGAGGATTGGCTCAAATTCTTCACTCCGTCCATCCGGACACCGCCGTTGATGTTATTGTTTCTTATTGTTGTTGTTGTATTGACTTTTTGACGTTTTGACTTTTTGACGTTTCGATGTTTCCTCAGTCCACCACCACGTCCCCCAACGCCGAGCAACTGATCACCACCTCCCGAAACACGAATATCCGCCTCCGATTCGCGCGAATCCCGTGTTCCGCCGCCTCGACAGCATAACCCTCCTTCGTAACATGGCCCTCGCCTCGATCGCGAATATCCGCATCCACCAGCCAGTATCCGTCCGGTCGGATCTCCTCCAGGGTGCCCAGATAGCTGATCGGTCCCGCAGTGTCGAAGACCACCTCGCGACCGATAAATCCGTTCAGGCTGGATGGCTCTGTCGTCGTCATGTCTCACATCCGATGAGAACGTGGGGATTGTGAAATATCCCCGCCCCGAAGACTGCATCAATTACCGAATGGCATATAATAATGCGCAAGACTTCAATTGCGTAGCCGCCGGGCTTCACGGATGATCTCGAGCGGATACTCGTGAGCCCTGAGACAGGATGACCACGATGACAAATCCCACAAGATGGCTACGGCTGGTCGGATTGGGAGTCGCCATACTCATTGCAACGGGCCTGACTCTCACAAGGGCCGAACCCACACCGAGGATCTTCCCGAACGCCCCCCCCGAACCGACAGAGGTGGATGATGAACCGGAGACACACGAGTCGGCCCCGGCACCGCCATTGAAAAAACTCACCGCCGTGCAGATCAACCGCATCCGCTTCATGGAACTCAGAGGGATGCGACTCGACAAAAGCAACACTCCCGATCGCGTGTCGGTCAAGATTCCCCGCGACACGATCGACGAGTTTCTCACCTCGATGGAGGGGCACCCGGATTTCCGCGGCCAAAGCTCGCGGCGGGCCTTCCTGAAGAAGACCGCTCCGCAAAAGCTGCACTACATCGCCCGCCTCGGCGGCGCGCACTACGCGGACAAGGTAACAATCAAGACCGATCCGGAGATCTTCGTCGAGTTTCAAAGAAACGTGATGCCGACGGTCCTGCGATCCTGTGCGACATCGGCCTGTCACGCATCGTCGAATGAAGACGCTATGGGATTTCGTCTTTTCAAGGATCCGAAAAAAACGGCGCCGACCGCCTATGCGAATTTTATCGTGCTCAACGAATTGGAGTTTGGGGGGCACAGAGTCCTCGATCGGTCTCGACCGAACGAATCGTTGCTGCTCAACTATATGATGCCCCGCGATGAAGTTCGTGTTTCATTGCGACATCCCGGCGAGATTGACTATAAGCCCGTCTTTCGCAAGACCACCGCACGACGGTTCAAGAGGATCAAGCGATGGATCGCCGCACTGAAACACCCGGCGGAAGACTACGACGTGTATCTGATTCACCCGCCGAAGATCGATGACGCACCCGATGGCGATGAAGACGAAAAAGGCGAACTCGCCGGCCCGCGTCCACCGGATAAGACCCAACCGAAAAACATCCCCGGCAACAAGACCTCGAATCCTTGACATCCAGCCTGATCATCGCCGGAGGGGGTCTGGCCGTCCTGACAACGGTCGCGATCGCGCTGCGGCGGCAACGCGAGCGAGCCACCCGAGGAGCCATGGCCGAGCGGCACGGTTGGAAGATGCCGCCCCGTACCCGAGACGTGTGGACCGATCGACTGGCCGGCGTCGGGCCGTTTCGCATGGGACACGATCGACGCCTCTCCGCTGTATATCGAACCCGCCAAGGTGTCTGGTTGTTCCCCTACACCTGCGACACCGGCTTCGAGCATCGACGGGGCCGCCACGCCTGGCGCTTGGCGGTCTATGAAATCGCGCACCCATACGGCCATGCAACCATCACGCATGAAGACTGGCTCATCGCCATGTTATCGACAAACGTCTCATACGAAATCGAAATGGCCTACGGCGAATCGGCGAAACGCGATCCAAACGGTCCGGTCGCCCTGGTCGAGGATCGGGAGGCATGGCGGGACCGTCTTCATGGAGATCTGGCTGCGTGGTTCAGCGCCCAGAACGCGACGCGTAGCTGGCAAACCCTCCCCGGTCTAATCGTCGGCTTCGAACCCGGTCCATTCCTCGAAAACGAAATGGATTCGCTCGCCGAAGCAACCCGGGAGTT
>CAYXGR010000104.1:3042-9507 GCA_964464525.1 uncultured Planctomycetaceae bacterium | reverse complement strand
CAGTATTCTAGACAGAATGGTAGATGAAGTTTTATATCCGCGTAATAATCAATAACCCAAATCGCCGGGTGCCATGCTTACACGACCCGGCCTTTGGGGTCGGGTAAGCATGCCGTACAGGCGAGAATGATTCCATCGTTCGAAGGCGCCATGTGAAAGGCTCATTCACTCCCGCTGAGCAGGAGCCAGAGAATCGTCTTGGCGTTGAAGATGGCGTGCATGAGAATGACAAGCGTCAACGAGCGGGTCTTCGCATAGGCATAGCCCAGAATCATGCCCAGCACCGCCAGCGCCGGAACCTGATGGGCCACCTGTAGATGCACCAGCCCGAAGGCGAGGCCGCTGAAGATCACGGCCTTTCCCGTCGAGCCGAGCGATTGTTCCAACGCCGGAAGAATCAACCCGCGAAACAGCAGTTCCTCCACGAGGGGCGCCAGGAATACGGCGCTGACAATCGTCAAAACAATCACATAAGGGGGCGTCGATCCGTCTCGAAGCGCGCTGATCGAGGGATGCTCGATGATTTCGTGCTCGGGGAAGAATGAATAGACAAATGTAACCATCAACAGGACCCCGAAGCAGACCGGCCACAGGGCGACGTAGGCAAGGGCGGCCGTCCACACGCGCCGACCGAACTCACGCAGCGTCAGGCCCCAGCCGCGAAGCCCCTGCCGAAAACGAATCGAGCCGATAACCAACAGGATGGCGGTCGTCACAACCTGCCCGGACATAATGCCCAAGATGCGATAAGGCGACATCAAACCATCCTCCGCGGGCTGGGAGGCGGCACCATCGGCCGCCTCGGGTCCCCAGAAGGTGAGGAGAATGGACACCGTCAGCGAGGCCATGGCGGCAAAGGCATAGATCGCGACGAGGAGATCGAGCAAACTGATGTCGTGCTCGGGGGGAATCGGAAACCGGAAAATCTCCGGCCACTGTTCGCGCCGCGACAGATGGATCGCGACGCCGAGGATCAGGAGGATGCCCGTGCCGAGAAGGATACACTCGGCAATCTCGATGGTGGACAGGTCGTTGGGCATGGGAAACGCCGAAACGTCAAAAAGTCAAAATAAAAACATAAACAACAACATAAACAACAACGGGAACAACAATGGAAACAAACCGTTGTCTGGGTTGATTCGGGTTGTTGTCGGGTAGGCTTGGGTCCATGATAGAATCCGCGGATTCTCTTGCCGGCTTCAGCCGGGCGGTTTTTTGTTTGCCACCGACTTCAGTCGGTGGTTAACGCCATTCACAACTCCCCTCAGCCGGCTTCAGCCGGACTTTCATGACTCGACCCCGACGAGATCGGACCCACGACTCGCCTGAACTGTCATGCACCCGGTAGGCTTGTCCGCGACGGATAGCCCGGACCGCCGGGAGGCTGGGATAGTAGGGCCCCTGCCATCGGTATATGATGTGTTCGCAGTGAAGAAATCACGGATCAGCTAAACTTGCCTCGTTGGGATAGATTCTATTGGCTCTGGCACGCGTGTTCGAATGACCGGCACTATATTGGAAAAAATCGTCGACACCAAACGCGAAGAAGTCGCGGCGGCCAGGCAATCGCGACCATTGGATGCCGTTCGCGATGCCGCCGCCATGGCCGACCCGCCACGCGATTTTTATTCGGCCGTCGCGTCCTCCTCTGAGGGCGTTCGGCTGATCGCCGAGATCAAGCGGGCCTCGCCCTCGGCGGGACTGATCCGCTCAGACTTCGAACCGGCAGCGATCGCCCGGGCCTACGCGCAAGGCGGGGCGTCGGCCTTGAGCGTGTTGACGGATCGGCCCTATTTTCAAGGGGATCTTTCATACATCGCAGCGGTAAAGGCCGTAGTCGCGCTGCCGGTTCTGCGGAAGGACTTCATGGTTGATGACTATCAGGTCTATGAAAGCCGGGCCGCCGGTGCGGACGCGATCCTGCTGATCGCCGCCGTGTTACCCGCCGAAAAGATCGACGCATGGAGCCGGCTGGCGTTCGACCTGGGCATGGCATCGCTGATCGAGGTACACGATGAGCAGGAGTTGCAGGCGGTTCGGGCATGCGCGACGGCCGATCGGCGGTCGATCCTGGGGATCAACAATCGGGATCTGCACGCACAGCGGACAAACCTGGACACAACGCGGCGGCTGGCAGAGGCACTGGAAGCCGGCACGTCCTTCGTGGCCGAGAGCGGAATCAAGACGCGGGACGATGTTTTGACGATTCAGGGATGGGGGGCGACGGCGATTCTGGTCGGCGAGACACTGATGAGCGCGGAAGATCCGGGGGAGAAGGTTCGCGAATTGTTGGGGGGAGTGAAACGGGGTCCATGACAGAGTCGGCGGTATATTATGCCGGCTTCATCAGGGCAGTGTTATTGTTTGCCGCCGGCTTCAGCCGGGCAGTTTTATTGTTTGCCATCGGCTTCAGCCGGTGGTGGGTGTCTATTTCAATATCACTCAGCCGGCTTCAGCCGGGCTTTCATGACTCAACCACGGCGAAAGGGATTTCCAACAAGCCCTGTTCACGGGGCTTCCCCGCTGAAAGCGGGTTTCAGGCCGGCCCCTTGCGGCCGGTGAAACGCACCCCCACTCCATTCAGCCCGTTTCAACGGGCTTCCTGATAGGAGAAGACTGGTGACTGGCTACTGGTAACCGGTAACCGGAATAGCTCCGAACTACACCCGTAGAAAAGAAAAAAACAACGAGATTCGAGTGATCGGGGACTGGTGCTGTGCAGGCCTGGGCCCGGCTGGATGATGATGGCCGCACGGACTGGAAGTCCGTGGCTCTTCGGGATTGGCACCGGTTGGAAACCGGTGCCACAAGATTTATGCCGAGCGCGTGAGCAGGCTGTCGATGGCGGCTTGAAAATCCTTTTTGCCGACGAGGCCGACGATTTTCTGGACGATCTCGCCCTTGTGGAACAGGATGTTGGTGGGGATGTTGGTGACGTTGTACTTGATGGGCGTCGCGGAGTTGCCCTCGGTGTCCATCTTGCCGACCTTCACCTTGCCGGCGTTCTCGGTTGCCAGTTCGTCGATCGTCGGCCCCAGCGCCTTGCACGGCGGGCACCACTCGGCCCAGAAATCCACCAGGACCGGCACGTCGGATTGCAGGACTTCGGTTTCAAAGTTTGCGTCGGTGAACTCAATCGTGTCGGGACCGGCCATGTCGTGATTCTCCTCATCTTTATCTGTGACCCTCAAATCGAGGGTGCTTTCAATCAATCAGCTCGGCGGCGAACAGAATCGCATCACGCCGGTCGAGTCAACGGGCGGATTCTAGCGGAGCTGCGCGGCCAAGTCAAAAAGGGGCAGCAAGCGGGTGAATCACGCCACCCGGCGTGTGCCCAAATCACCGCGTCCGATTGACCTTTTCCCGGTGCGCTCCTAGCATACCCTTCGTTCTTCAAGCATTGTGGATTGCAACGAAGCGGGCAGCGACGCCCGCCCCACCAATGGAACCCTCAACCAACCAGGAGGCCGAATCATGAGCAGAAGCTGTACGCTGAAGGGAAACCCCCTCACATTGGAAGGACCGGAATTGAAGGTCGGCGATGCCGCACCCGACGCGGTCCTGCGAAGTGACTTGGTGACCGACTACAAGCTGAGCCAGGGCTCCGGCAAGGCCCGGGTCTACAGCGTCGTCCCCTCGCTGGACACGCCGGTCTGCGCCGAGCAGACACGGCGGTTCAACAAGGAGATGGCGACTCTGTCGAACGTGGATTTCTACACGATCAGCTTCGATCTGCCCGTGGCCATGGCCCGGTTCTGTGGAGCCGAGGGGATCGACACCGAGAAGTTCAAGGTGCTGAGCGACGCCAAGGAGGCCGCCTTCGGCAAGGCCTACGGGACCCTGCTCCCCGATCTGCGGGTGAACAGCCGGGCGGTGTTCGTCGTCGGATCGGATGACAAGATCAAGTATGTCGAATACGTGCCCGAGGTGGCGGATCATCCGAACTACGAGGCGATCCTGAACTGCGCGAAGGAAATATCGCGATAGGGATAGCGAATAGCGAGCAAATGATTCCCGCTCGCATGCGCTCGGCAGTGCAGTCGCATTCTCGCTTGGGTGGCATGCCCAAGCCCCAAGGCGCGGGCATGTCGGTGCAGGGCAATCGGGGCTCGGATTGGAGGAGGCTTTGACTCGGGGGGGCGGTTCGCTTAGCTTATTTTCACCTCGCGTTTGATCCTCGCGGCGCGTTTCAAAGGAGCGATGTCATGTTGGATTTGGGCGGTACCTTTCAATCCTTTATCGATTCGTTGTTCGGATTCATCAACAGCCTGCTTCAGACCGTCTTCGGCAGCCTGAGCACTTTCTTTGATAATCTGACAATCGTCTGACGATGCCCGACACGTTCCGGCTAAATGGAAGACTCCGGATCGCCCCGTGAGCATCCTCATACCGTGAGGAGGAAAACGTTTTCGCGATGCTCACCACCCTGTCGATTCAGCGCCACACATTCCTGAATAGCCTTGTCAGAGCCGCGCCCGTGAGGAAGCGGTTTGCGTTCGGCCACGACAACCGCTTCCTCACAAGCGCGGCTCTGAACAAAATGCCACATTGTAGACACCCTCTGAGCAATCGGGCGGCCGTGTGCGGGCTTGTGGTCCTGCTTACATCAACCGTCTTCGCGACCGCACAAGACGCCGGTAGCCCCCCCACCACCACTCCGGACACACAATACGGCGCGTTTGCCTTCGAGCTCAACGGATTGCGTTCGCCCGCCGCCGCGGCCGTCGGAGCCGACGACACAATCTATGTCGCCGACACGGGGAACCATCGCGTTCAGGTGTTCGACGCATCGGGCCGGGCACTTCGCACATGGGGCCATCGCGGTAACGGCCCGTCCAAGTTTCTGCGACCGGGGGGTATCGCCATCGGACCGGACGGCGATGTGTACGTCTCCGACAGCGGCAACCATCGCATTCAGGTGTTCTCCACGAACGGCACCTTCCTGCGCGAATGGGGCGGCTTCGGCATGCGACCGGGGCAGTTGATCGATCCTCGTGGATTGACAATCGCGGACGAACTCGTCTTCGTGGCCGATGCGGGGAATGATCGGGTCCAGGTGTTTGACCTCCGGGGGCGCGATCCGCGGGCCATCGGCGGCCACGGAAGCGGACAGGGTCGATTCCGGCGGCCGGCCGACGTGGCGGTCAGCCCGGACGGTCGCGTGTATGTCGCCGATACGGATAACCAGCGTGTCGTCGCGTTCGACGCATCGGGGCGATTCCTGAATGCGTGGGGTCAATACGGACCGTTCACCGGAATGCTGTCGGCGCCGGTGAGTGTCGATTACCACGACGATCGTCTATACGTCGCGGAACTCAAGAACCATCGTCTCCAGGTGTTTGATCCCGGCGGCGAGGCGCTCTACCAATGGGGTCTGCACGCCTTCAAGCCGCGCGAAGGCGCGGGCAAGCTGCACTATCCGGATGGGATCGCGATCGCGCCTTCCGGACGGTTCGCGGTGGTGTGCGAGGCGTTTGAAGATCGGTGCCAGGTCTTTACGCCGATGCCGCCGGGGGAGTCGCCGCCGGAGAATCCCTTCATCGGCATGGACATGACGGGAAGTTCTCATTTCAGTCCCTGGGCGGATTCGGACGCGAATCTGATGGCGTGCTCCGAGTTGGAGACGGACAAGATCACCCTATACGACACCTCGCGGCAGGAACCGATCCTGACCGGTCTGGTGGGGAGGCATGGAACGCGACCGGGCTGGTTCATCCGACCGTCCGGTCTGGATATCAACGCGGAATCGTCTCTTCTCTATGTCGCCGACGCGGGGAATCGGCGTATCCAGATGTTTCGATTCAGTCAGAATCCGCCGGGCGACTACAAGTTCATCCCCGGCATGGCCCGGTTTGTGCGGCTCGTCGATCTCGTGGCGTTGCGCGGGCAGAATCCGTCATTGAAAGAATTTCCGATCATCGAGCCGGGGGCACTGCGCTGCGACTCCGCCGGAAACGTGTTCATTCTCGATTCGCGTCAGGGGCGCGTCTTTGTTTTTGATGCCAAGTTGAGCTATCTGCACAGTTTCGGAGGGCGGGACGCGGGAGCGGGGCGACTGATCCATCCGAGCGATTTGGCGTTCAACCGAGCGGGCGATCGGCTGTATGTGGCCGATGGCGATCTGGGTCGCGTGCAGGTCTTCAATGAGAAGGGCGAATACCAGCGAGGCTGGGACGTGGGCGGCGAGGGGCGTGATGGATTTGTCGAGCCGTTCGGGATCGTAGTCGGCGGAGATGGGTTTGTGTATGTGACGGACACGGCGGGACATCGGGTGATGAAGTTCGACGAGCGGGGCCGATTCATGCAGGCCTGGGGGAGTGAGGGTGTCGGCGCGGGGGAGATGTTCAAGCCGAAGGGTGTGTTGTGGGATGCGTCGATGCGGCTGACGGTAATCGACTATGGGAACCATCGGGGGCAGGTTTTTATGCCGGATGGGGCGTATGTCGATGTGTTCGGTTCTCGATT
>CAYXGR010000104.1:0-2942 GCA_964464525.1 uncultured Planctomycetaceae bacterium | reverse complement strand
ATGAGTTTTGAGTCGGGAAGATGGATGCTGGTTTGTCTGGGGGTGCTGTTATGCGCGGGATGTGATCCTGTGCCAGACAATGCGAAGATTCGGGACTCAGGAGAGGTGGACTCGAGCGGGGTGCGTGTGCCTCCGATCGAGGGGGCATCGGTGATCACCAGCAACGACGGCACCTATGGGGTGCGGTACGTGGCATCGCCGACTCCGATTCCGCTGAATCAACCCTTCACGCTCGATGTGTCGATCACGCCCAAGTCGTCGGGAAGTGCAACAGGACGAGACCTGTCGCTGGGCGTGGACGCCGTGATGCCCGACCATCAGCACGGGATGAACACTCAGCCCCGCATCCGACATCGGAGCGGCCATCGCTTTCGCATCGATGGGATGCTTTTTCACATGGCGGGTCGCTGGGAACTCTATTTCGATATCACCGAGGGGGCCGTGACCGAACGGGCCCAGATCGACATCCATCTGGAATGAGAATCGGACCGCCGTACACGCTTCGCCGTACCGCCCTGCTCGCGGCCTTCCTGGCGGGAACCTTATTGAACTGCGCACCGCCGGCCGGGGCACAGATCGTCTCGTTCACTCAGGACGAGCTTCGGCGTATCCGCCGTCATTCTCCGCTGGAGCCGGCGCCGCGGGATACGACCAACCGTGCGGCGAACCATCCTGTTGCCGCCCACCTCGGCCGATTCCTATTTTACGACACCGGCCTGTCTTCGAACGGCAGTGTCTCCTGTGCGACTTGTCACAATCCGAAGCGCGGCTTCGCGGACGGCAAGCCGCTCGCGGAGGCGTTGGGCAGAGTCAACCGCCACTCGCCGTCGCTCTGGAACGTCGTCTATAACCGATGGTATTACTGGGACGGCCGGGCGGACTCGCTCTGGGCTCAGGCGATGGGGCCGATCGAGAACCCGGCCGAGATGGGTTTCAGCCGGGTCGAGGTGGCCCATTACTTGAACCAGGACGCCCGGCTTCGCAATACCTATGTCGCTGTCTTCGGACCGCTGCCGGATCTGTCGGATGAAAAACGATTTCCCGAGACCGGCCGACCCATCCCGGACCATCCCCAACATCCGCACCACGTGGCCTGGTCGTCGATGAAATCCGAGGATCAAGCGACGATCAATCGCGTCTTCACCAACGTCTGCAAGGCCATCGCGGCATACGAATCTCTGCTGATCAGCCGACACTCGGCATTCGACGTATTTGTCGAGGGACTGGAGGACGGGGATGCCGAGAAGCTTCGGGCACTCAGCACATCTGCTCAGCGGGGCCTGAAGCTGTTCGTCGGCAAGGCCAACTGCCGGCTCTGCCACGGTGGACCAAACTTTACGGATGGGGAATTTCACGACACTCGGGTATCACCTCTGAACGGGGGGCGACCGCGCGACGCAGGGCGGCTGAAGGGGGCGCGAAAGGTGCTTATGAATCCGTTCAACGCCGCCGGTGAATACAGCGATGATCGTTCCTCCCGGACTCGGTCCAAGCTGGAGTTTCTGGCGAACCCGCCGGAGAACTGGGGACGTTTCAAGACGCCCAGCCTGCGCAACGTGGCGCTGAGCCCACCCTATATGCATCAGGGACAGTTCGCGACGCTGGGGCGGGTGCTGCTCCACTATTCGACGATGGAGGGGGCGCTTCCGCCCGGTCATCATCGCGAGGTGATTCTCAAGCCGCTGAATCTCGCACCGGGGGAAATCGACGATCTTCTGGCGTTTTTACAGTCATTGACGGATATTGATATTGATCCGGAGTTGATGCGTCAACCGAAGTCGCCGGTGGGGGAAACGCTGAAAAGTCAAAAAGTCAAAAAGTCAAAATAAAAACAGAAACAACTACGGGATTACGAGACCCTGGCGGCGGGGTTGGTGATTTGCATGCTTACCCGCCCCCATTGCGGCTGGGGCGTGTAAGCATGGCACCCGGCTTATGGGTTCAGGAGGAGTTTTCCTGTTGCTTCCACGGTGACCGGGTCGTTGGCATTGTCGTCGATGACGGCAAAGACGGTGAAGCTGCCGTCGGGGATGGGGTTGCCGTTCTCATCCTGGAAGAAGAAAGAGAACTGGCCGTTGACGTCGTTTTCGCTGAGCGGCTGATTGCTGACGAGAATAATCTCGTTGTCGTTTTCGTGATCATCGTCGATGTCGAGGGCCAACGTCAGCAGGGCGTCGGGATTCATGTCCCCGTTGTCGGTCCAGGTGATGTTGAAGATGCTCCCTGCCGTGGCCGACAGGTCGGTCGCTCCAGGAGCCGTGAAGCTCAGGGTGGGAACGGGCAGCGCGGTGGTGATCATGATCGAGCCGTTCGTCCCGCGATCGCTGTCGGTGGAACGTGCGGTGAGAGTCGTTCCATCGGGGGCTTCGATGACGGCGGTGATGACGTAGGAACCGACCCGGACACCGGCGATGTCCCATTCGAAGAAGTCGTTGTCTCCGTCGGCGAGGGCATCGCGGCCAATGCCGGTGGTGCTGTTGCCCACGAGTTCGATCGGATCCCCATCATTCTCGTTGACGCTGTTCATCCGCTGCGCGGTGACACGCACGACGGTTCCCTCGATCGAGGCGATGTCGGCCCATTGTACGATCGTCTTGACGCCCTCCGCCGTCGTGATGGCCTGGCTGGGTTGGACGATGGTGATGCCGAGTTCGAGATCGGTATTCGAGGACGTGTCGGTCGGGAGCGGGCCGAACAGAAAATCGGCGGCCGTACAGCCGGCGCCGAGGAACCCGATGCAGGCGACGATCGCCCATCCAAATCGCATCCGCATGAGTCGCGCGGGTGCGGGGCAAGGTTTCGTGAATGGACACGTCGTGTTATGTGGTTCGGTATTCAAGCTGATTCACCCTCCGCTTCGTGAACCGTGCGTCTGGCCCGGTTGTCAGGAGGCCCGTGGCTTCGGCCCGTCACGGATCCTCATGCTATTTTTCACGTCGAGG
>CAYXGR010000103.1:0-9546 GCA_964464525.1 uncultured Planctomycetaceae bacterium | reverse complement strand
TATGCATATTTCGCGCGAAGCTTGCGGCGGAATCGCGACGGATGTCGGCGTTTGGTTTCTTTCTTCGTCTCCATCGGTCTGCGTAAGCGCACCACGGGCTTTGGTTGTACCCTGATCCTTGGTGGGAAATAGCGCGAGGCCGAAATCCCACGTGGTATCGTCGGAACACTCTGGCATCCGATCATGCCAAAGAGCACAAAACTGAAGACGAGTCCCCAAAATACGCATCGGCGTACCAGTAAAGTATCCACGGCTTCCCCCCCACGAAAAAAATGCTTCTTTCCGAAATCGGCGGTTGCACACCAAGCAGCGGCATCCGCCAATGATCCATCCGATGATCGTCCTCGCCGTGGGCGAACCTGAGTAATGATTCCGCGTCGGTGTCGTGTGCTGTTCGCGACATCGCTCCCAATGTAAGCTCGGGTCATCCTTTCGGACTTCGTTCACCTCCAATGCTGATAACTGGGTCGCCGCCGGCACAATCCGCATCGAAAGCACAGGGGTTCGGATCTCTGACACGCCCGCTTCAAGTCCAATCCCGGCCCATTCCGATATGTCCGATAACTGAGGATTATCTCCGGGGAAAGGACCGCGCGCCGTTCATGGCCAAGAATCGCGGCCGATCAGATTGTCCGACCGCTTAGGTTCGCGATTGCATTGTACCTTTTGATGATGGCAGGCGGGGCCTCGCGATACGTCCGGCCGTCAGATATGGAATCAATTCGGCATCATTTCAATGGGAAAAACCAAGATGGCACACCACCCACACAATCGAGGCGTTGATCTCGCAAGAATCGGACTCGTCGGCGTATGGACGCTGATCGCTACAGGAGTATGGAACGGGGCCGCCTTCGGATCGGACGAGGATTGCCGGTCCCGCCCCGCCGAAGACGAAATCGCATCCTCGGCCTCCACCGCGATCGACATCCGATACGCGGTGCAACCGTCGCAGGATCCACTGAGACGGGTTGATCTCTGGTTTACGCGAGATTGCGGTGAGACTTGGGAGCTTGCGCCTTTGAAGATCACCCTGGAAAATCCACTTCGCTACGAAGCGCCGTCGCCCGGTCTCTACGGGTTTTATCTCGTCCTGCACAACACACACACCGCGACGCCCCCGCCGACCGAGGGAGCAAAGGCGCATAAATGGGTGCGAATCGTCGATCAGCGGCTTCCGGAGGTGCAGATTCTGAGCATCCGGCCCGACGAGCGGTTCGATTTGAACCGGGAGATTCACATCCGCTGGCGGGTGGAGGACGACAACTGCGGCGATCGACCCGTGGCGATTCACTACCGTACCGAACAGACTCGGATGTATAAGCCCATCGCCGATTTGCTTCCGGCGGTCGGATCGTACCGCTGGACCCTGCCCGAGGGCCTGTCCGGGCGGCTATCGATCAAAGTGACGGCCACCGATCGAATGGATCGTGCCGGTCAGGACAGCACCGATCGCCTTCGAATCGAGGATGACCGGGTGTTTACGGCTGGTCCGAAGGTCACGGGTAAGGGAGACCGGTCGGATAGGGAATCGGAATCCATAACCCGGCGGGATTCAAACAATTCACAGGCCCGGGTGCCTGGGGACCTATCGGGAATTCACAGCGAGCCGGACGCGGGTCGGGATATTCTTGGCGCTCGGCAGGCAAAGGAGGCCAAAAGACTGTATGATCTCGGCACTTGGCATCGACTTCGCGGCGAATACGCCGTGGCCGTGTCGCGTTACCGGGAGGCGCTGGCGTTCTACCCAGATTTCGCCGGTGCGCGGAATGATCTGGCGGGCGTGCTTTTCGTACAGGGCGATGTCAAACAGGCGGAAGAGGAATACGCGCGTCTGCTGAAGCGGAATCCCAGACACCGACCGGCCCTGAAAGGTCTCGGGCTGGTTCAGGCGCGCAAGCGAAAATATCGATCCGCGCACGAGACGCTTCAGAAGCTGTTGCTTCTCGATCCGGACGATGCCGAGGTCTGGTTGCATTTCGGCGATGTGTGCATGTTTATGGGGGATCGTCGAGCCGCTCGTGAGGCGTGGGCCAAGGTCGGCGATCTGGACAAGGCAGAACCGGCCATCCGATCCCGGGCCGACAAGCGTCTGGCGATCTATCGGCAGGATCGATTGGCAAGCGGTGGCGATGAGTCGCCTTAGAGCGCGTCCAAATACACGGGGAGCGTCGGCGTCTCGCCGGTCGTAGAACGACCGACACCAATACGTTCGAATAACGAATGGAAACGTCGCATGCTTACCCGCCCCGATAAGGCTGGGGCGTGTAAACATGGCACCCGGCAATCGCGAGGGCGTCGAGGGAAGAAAGCGGAATCACCCACATGGTTGCGGCCGGCGATAACATGAAACAGGAATCTCCACGGCCGATCCACGTCATCTACAGCCCGCCCAAAAAAGGGAGTTCTCAAAAAGATCCCGCCGACTTGGGAGCGGATGAATTTCTGCGAACCGAGAAGCTCCACTTCCTGCTGAATAATCTGCTGGGCGCTGATTACGATCGTGCGTTGCTGACTGAGTTCGATGGGCCGTCGGCCGAATTGTCGGAGGTTCTCGACGCATGTCGCACGCCATCGTTATTTTCACACCATCACGTCGTCTGCGTGCGAAATGCGGACCTTGTCGACCACAACAGGTGTTTCCTGAAAAGTTATCGTGCGGATCTGGAAAAGTACCTGAGCGCCTTCGATCCGGAGGATGTGAATAAAAAGAAGACACAATCCCCGCCACCGGAAGTTTCCGGCATCCTCGTACTGGTTTGTCGATCGTGGCCAAAGACAACGCGGCTCTATAAATTGACCGAGCGGATTGGTCGAAATTGGGCCTGCGAACCGCCCATAGGGGATCGCGGATTCACAAAATGGATCGTCGATCGCGCTTTGAATACGCACGGTTGCAAGATTACGCCCCAGGCGGCAACGCGCTTGTTTGAACACATCGGCAAGGAGCTGGGCCTGCTCAACATGGAGCTGGCCAAGCTGTCCATATACGTCGGCTCGCGAAACGAGATCCGTACCTGCGACATCGTGGAGATTGTCGGCATCTCCCGCCTGGAGAAGATCTTCGGCCTCACCGATGCCATCGCGGATCATCAACCCGAAAAGGCTCTCGCCTTGTGGCATCAGGTACTCGCCAGCGACAAGGATGCCCCGTACCGCGCGATCGGCGGGCTGGCCTGGGGGTTTCGCAAGCTCGCTGAAGCCAAGGGGGGAAAGCCGACCTATGGCAGCTCCCAGTCTCTAGGGCAACAGTTACAGCGGTTCACTTTGTCCGAGTGGCGACAGCACCTCATCGAATTGTTGAAAATAGACGTGGGGGCGAAGACCGGGCTGGGTTCGGTCGAATCGTCTGTGGAAAAGTTTATCGTGGGATTGTCCGCCAAGTCGTGATGTCGCGGACTGGTCGACGCAAGAGAATGAGGAATGATGATCATGTATGAGCCGCGACGCACCCTGGCACAGGGCGTTTGGATTCTTTCGATCGGCGCTCTTCTATTGACCGGTTGCTCGGAGGCGAGCCGGCTACGATGGAACGATTTCTGGGGCCTCAACGATGCAAACCGAAAGCCCATTGTTCAAGGGACGCATCCCGATCGTTCGGATGAACCCGCGCGGGAGACGGAGACGGCCCGCGCCAAGCCGACCCCCTCCGAGCGGATCGATCCGTCTATGGAAGTCAACCTGGATCGAGGTGATCCGCAGGCGATCGATCGCTATGCCGACAGCATGACACCGGGCCGCGTCGGGGAATACCACATCTACGATCACATGGATAAGGTCCGCCGACAGCAGGATCCCGATCGCCAAAGTCGCATTCAGCGGGCCGCGGCGAACACCGTGGAGGATGATATCGGCCGAGACATGCCCGGGGAAAACGCGGGACCGTCGCCAAGCCGAACGGGGTCGGCCGATGTCGCGCCGCCCGATCTTTCTTCGCCGGTACGCGTGGCCTCGACCGAGAAGCGTTCGGAGATGCCGATTCCCATGGAGTCCGTGTCGAAGATGCCTCGCACCGATACGGCTACGCTCGATATAAAAAGCCCGTCGGAACCGGAGCGCCATGAGGCGAATCCTGCGGCGCTGTCGGGGCCGCCGGAATCGGGAAAGGCTGAGTCGGTTGTTACACCAACGAAGACTGCTCTGCCGCCGAATCAAGACAATAAGCCGAGCGATCCTCCGGTTCTCACCAAGATCGAGATCACTCCTGCGCCGAAGCCGGAGCAACCCGCGAAGGTCGAATCCAAAAAACCGACCGCCGAGCCGAGCAGCGGGATGCATTCCAACACCGCCCCCGTCAAGCTGGATCCGCCGGACACCTTTGCGCTGCGATTGAAGAAACAAGAGGAGCACGCAGCCAAGAGTCCGAACGACATCGAAACCCAATACCGCCTTCGCATGATGTACCTGATCGACGGCCGTGATGACAAGGCACTGGCCCCGATCGAGGGGATCAACGCCGACGTCCAGGAGATCATCCAGGCCCAGATCAAGGCCCTGATCGCCGCACGGTCGAGTGCTGGGCGAGATTCGGCCGAATGGGCCAACCGGCAGCTCACCTCGATCGAGGAGTTGCGCCGCCGCGTCCGGGCGCGGGCCGATCTGAACATTCCCACCGTCGCCCTCTGCACGGCGATCGATGGTTTTGGCCTGTACAATCCGATCAACCCACCGGAATTCGCCGCCGGTCGCGACAATCGCGTCATCGTCTATATCGAGGTGGATAACTTTTTAAGCCGAAAAACAGACTCTGGACGCTATCGTACCTTGCTGTCCGTCCGGCAGAGCCTGCTGACCGCCGCCGGCGAGGAGATCTGGGGCAGCCAGGATGAAAACATCGAAGACCTGTCCCGCCAACAACGGCACGATTTCTACCTGTCCATCGGGCCAATCACGATTCCCAAGAGTTTGTCCCCCGGTCGATATACGCTCAAGGTGGAAGTCGAGGACGTTTTGGCCAGCAAAATCAACAGCGGACGCGCGGAATTCAAGATCGTTCCATAGCGTGTGTTCGGGAACCGCCCTTTCAGAGCCGCGCCCGTAAGGAAGCTGTCGGTGTTCGCCGGGGGAATACCGCTCCCTCACGGTCGCGGCTCTGAGCACGACGAACGCGGCTTTGATCACGTCGGCATCGTGAGAGGGAGAATCGTGTGCTCGATCCGGTCGGCTCGACTTCATGGCACAATCGGCATCTCGAATACTTCCATCGTCTGCGGGATCTATTGGAATCCAACGAGATTTCCGAGCCCACGGTGATGATCGTTGGACCGGGCGGTGTCACACGATTGGCGTCGCCCCTGTTGAATGACGCCGCGACCGATCGCGCCTCCTCCGCCAGAAAGCTCGTCGGCGACCTCGCCCGATACGGCGATCAGGCACTTCGCCGTATCCCCGGTTTGCCGCTGCGTTCATTGGAGCCCGTCGAGCTTAGCCGCGTGCTGAAGACGGTGAAACAGATGATCATTGTCGACCGATCTCAACGCGTCCTCGCCGCCGTCAAACGAGATCTGCCCGACGCGATTTGTCACTGTGTCGATATCTCATTCCAGCCAATCCGCGAGCAGGCCGACGTGGTGGTGGCGTTCAACATCGTCTGCCGTTTGGAGGAGAAGTCCGCGATCGGCATGGCCCACATCGCCGAGGTCGTCCGGCCGGGGGGCTGGCTTCTGATCGATGATCGCTCGGCCGAGGCCCACCTGACGAATCATCCCGAGTTCAGTCGAGTCGCCCCAAAAACACACCGTAAGGCGATCGATTGATGACGCCGCCCCGCGTCTCGGAACGTATCGGTTGCCTTGCTCCTACAGATTACGATACAGTGTCTCCGCGCGTATCAGAACGCAAATGCCATGCTCCATGCCCACGTAAAAAAACAATTCGGTTCCTTCCGCCTCGACGTGAGCGTCGAATCCCGCGTCCGTATCACTGGCCTGTTCGGCCCTTCGGGCTGCGGAAAGACCACCTTTCTCAATTGCCTGGCCGGCATCACCAGGCCCGATGCAGGCACCATTCAACTCCATCATGATACCTGGTTCGGGACCGAGCAGGGTGCCGACTGGCCCGTTTGCCGCCGCCGCGTGGGATATGTCTTTCAGGACTCCCTCCTGTTCAACCACATGTCGGTCTTGAAGAACATCACCTATGGCCACAAACCCGACTCGGCCGGTCCGCGGGTCGAGGAGGTTGTGGATGTCCTTGAAATCGCCGGATGTCTCGATCGTATGCCGGACGAGCTGTCCGGGGGCCAGCGCCGCCGCGCGGCCGTGGCCCGCGCGCTGCTTCGAAATCCCGCCCTGCTCCTCTTCGATGAACCCCTGACCGGGCTCGACGCCGCTTTGGCCGGCCGGATCATCGTCTACCTCAAGCGCGTTCTCGATACATTCGCGATCCCCGCAGTCTATGTTTCGCACTCGATCAGCGACATCGCATACCTCTGCGAAGAGGTTATCGTGTTCGAGAAGGGAAGGGTCGTTGTGCAAGGCCCGCCGGCCTCCGTCGTCACCCATGCCGGCGTTCTGAACGATCACCACCTGAGTGAACTGCTCAATGTCTTCGATGCCGACAGGATCGCGACCGATCCGCTCGATCAGTCCATTCGTTGCCGCATCGGCGAGAATGAGTTGCTCATTTACGGCCCGCACGACGATCAGCGCGAACATCTCACACTGGCCATCCATGCCTGCGACATCGTCCTGGCCGCCCGAAGGCCCGATCGAATTTCCGCCCGCAACGCAGTGCCGGGCACCATAGAGCGGATCGAGCCCCTCGGCACCAAGGTACTCATATTTTTAGACGTAGGAGTTCGTTGGATCGTGGAGATCGGCCGTGCGGCGGTGGCGGAACTGGGCCTCAAGCCGGGCGTCCAGGTTTTCGCCATCGTCAAGGCCACGGCCATTCAGGTGTTATGAGGCGCCAGGGTCCGCTGTTCTTTTTTTCGCTATTCGCCATTCGCTATTCGCTATTCATCCCACTTCCACCACTTCGCCCGGTTCAAGTTCGTCGAGACGTACCTGCACCGTCTTCTTCGTCCGGTCGTACCACCATCCCGATGCCGCCTTGTTCAAGGCCTGTTTCGTCTTTCTGCGGGGAAGTGGGCGGCCCGAAACCGTGACCGATTTCGGCGCGCGACCCAGGGCGATGAATTGCAATCGATAGCACCGGGGCGTGTAATCCCCCTCGCCCGATCGATCCGACAGGACGAACCGTACACTCTTTTTCGACGCCGAGACTTCGTAGGATTCAAACGTATAGGCACCCGTCTCATAGTCATGAGAAATGCCGTCGTCGTTGTAGAATGCACCACAACCGGAACCCGGATAGATGTTCAGAATAAGTTCATCGAGCGGCCGTTCATCGACGTATTGAACGACCTCCCGCATCGGGATGATCGCCCCGCCCCGGGCGAAAAGGGGAATGGTGCCCAGCTCAACCGGCAAGGTAAATTCCTCGCTCCCCGTGTGATGTGTGCCTCCCTCAAAGTCGTACCAGTCGCCCTCCGGAAGACGAATCCGGCGCGATCGCGCACGTTCCGTAACGACCGGCGCGACGAACAGATCGTTGCCGAACATGAATTCATCCGCGCAGGTGTGAACGTCCGGATGGTTGGGATAGGCCAGCAGCATCGGTCGGAGCAGCGGCAGACCGGTTCGCGCGGATTCACGCATCTGCGTGTAGAGATAGGGCAACAGCCGATAGCGCAGCTCGATCGCTCGGCGGTTGAGGCGTTCATGCTTCGGGCCATAGGCCGTGGGATCCTGCTCGTCGCCATCGCCTTCGAGTCCTCCACAGGTGTGGGTTCGGCAGAGCGGATAGAAGATGCCCAGTTGGAGCCACCGGGTAAACAACTCCGCCGAGGGGGTTCCGTGAAAGCCGCCAATATCCGCTCCGGAAAAATTGATCCCCGACAAGCCCATGTTCAGGAGCATGGGGATGCTCATCCGCAGGTGTTCCCAGCTCGATTGGTTGTCGCCGGTCCAGACCGCCGCGTACCGCTGAACGCCGGAGAAGCCCGCCCGAGTCAGCACGAAGGGCCGCTCATTGGCGCGCAAACGTCGCATGCCTTCAAAGGTTCCACGGGCCATCTGCATTCCGTAGATATTGTGGACGGCGCGATGATCCGTCGGCGATCCCTCGTTGTCGTGGCGGACCGACAGCGGCACCGTCTTGAGCGGGCTCGTGAAGTCGGCGGGTTCGTTCATGTCGTTCCAGAATCCCCGTACGCCGCATTCTATAAGACCTTTGTAAAGATCACCCCACCAGGCCCGCGTATCCTTCCGCGTGAAGTCGGGAAAGACCGAATCACCCGGCCAGACCTTCCCCACATAGAACTCGCCATTGCCGTCCAGACAAAAGTGCCCCCCGGCGAGTCCCGACTCATAGACGCCGTAGTCGCTGTCTTTCTTGATGCCGGGGTCCAGGATCGCCACCGTCTGGTATCCGAGCCCGGCCAACTCTTTCATCAACCGCTCGGGTCGGGCGAACCGCTTGGGATGCCAGGTGAAGCAGCGGAAGCCGTCCATGTAGTCGATGTCGAGATAGATCGTGTCGCAGGGGATGCGCCGCTCCCGCAACCGCCGGCCGATACTCCGCACCCGCCGCGCCGACTCATAACTCCAGCGACACTGTTGATAACCCAATGCCCAACGCGGCGGCAGCGGCGTCGTGCCGACCAGTTCCCCGAAGCGACGAACCACGTCCGCCGGCGTCGGACCGGGTATGAAATAATAATCCAACGCGCCGCCGTCGGCCCCGAAGGAGTAGCAATCTCGGGATGTTTTGCCCATGTCGAAGCTGGCGCGCCAGGTATTGTGGAAAAAGATTCCGTAGCTTCGTTCACGGTTCATCACGATAAAGAACGGATGCGACTGATACAGCGGGTCTGTCCAGGCGTTGTGTTCCGAGGCGTCGTGATTCCAGTTCACGACGACGTCGCCGCGTTTGTCGAGCGAACCGCCGCGTTCGCCGAGGCCGAAGATGTGGTCATCCTCACATAGGGTCTGCCAACAGCGCGACTCATCGGTCGCCCAGGCCATCCCCTTGTTTGGTTCATCACCCGCGATCCAGTTGCCATCCCGCGTGTGAAACGAAACGCGACAGGGGTCGCGCTGAATCCGAACACACAATAAATCCGTCACGATGGAAAGGAATTCCGAGTCTTCTTCCAGTTCCCAGACCGGGAGCGCCGCTTCATCCGGAATTACCGACCAGGTATGATCACGGCCGAAGTCGCCATGGGGCGCCAGGCGGACGCGGATCATGCCGGAGCGTTCGACGCGGATGCGCAAACGCGCCGAGTCGCACGTGACGAGAAGCGAGTCGGCCTCCCGCCTGTAGCCGGTCACCGGTCCGATCGACTGCCAACCACACCCTGCCTGACCCTTGCCCGGGGGTGTCGTACTCTTCCTCGTTTTTTTCACAAGCGTCGCCCTGCTGATCTCATGCATCGATATCAATCCATTCCGCGGCTGTACCATCCATCTGGGACAAAATTCCGGATTCTAGCAGATAGATCGATTTCCCGCAGCGCGTCGGCCTCTTGCCGGTGCATGGTGG
>CAYXGR010000102.1:0-9555 GCA_964464525.1 uncultured Planctomycetaceae bacterium | reverse complement strand
CTGCCACACAGTCCTGCCACACAGTTCTGCCACACAGTTCTGCCACGGACTGACAGGGTCGGCTTTTTCGCCAGTTTCCGTCGATAGATCGCGATCACACGCCTATGAGGCTGTTGATCAGGCTTTGCAGGATTGCGAACAGGAAGCTCGAAAACTGGGCGAAGAAGATTGTTATCAGATCCGTCAAGATCATTTCATTTCTCCCTGTGCCTAAATCAGGTTTTTCGTCTACTCAGTCGCCACACCTCGAACTGCTTGGCGACGAGGAAGATGACCGGGTAGATCAGCAGCTCCATGGTAAAGCTCGACAGCAGGCCGCCGAACATGGGGGCGGCCATGCGTTTCATCACGTCGGAGCCGGTCTGGGTTCCGATGATGATCGGCAGCAGCCCGATCATCGTCGTCATGACGGTCATGGTCTTGGGCCGAATCCGCAGCACGGCCCCTTCGTGGATGGCGGCCTTGAGATCGGCCAGGCTGTTCATGCGGCCCTCGGCCTTGCGGCGGTCGTAGCTGTTATGAAGGTAGAGCAGCATGACCATGCCGGTTTCGGCGTCGAGACCGGCGAGGGCGATGAGACCGACCCAGACGGCAAGGGACATGTTGTAGTCGGCAAAATAGAGGAACCAGACGGCGCCGATGAGGCTGAAGGGAACGGCCAGAAGCACGACGCAGGTGTCGAACCAGCTTTTGTGGGAGAGATAGAGCAGCAGGATGATAATGACAAACACACCCGGAACGGCCAGGGCCAGCCGCTTGTTGGCCGCCTGGATGTATTCGTACTGACCGGACCACATGAGGTTGTAGCCGGCGGGGAGCGTCACGGTCTCGCTGACGCGTTGTTGTGCGCGCTCGACCCATCCGCCAACATCGGTCGTGGTGAGGTCGACGTAGATCCAGGCGGTCTTGCGGGCGTTTTCGCTCTTGATGGACGGCGGTCCCTTGTGGATGTTGATGTTCGCCAACTGGGCCAGGGGAACCTGAGCACCGGAGGGTGTGGGGACGAGGGTGCGTTTCAGGGCGGGTAGATTGTCGCGGAGTTCCCGCTTGTAGCGCAGGTTGACGGGATAGCGTTCGAGACCCTCGACGGTGTAGGTGATGTTCATGCCGCCCATGGCGGAGAGGATCACGTCCTGGACGTCGCCGACGCGAAGACCGTAACGGGCGACCTCCTCTCGGTTGATGTCGAAGTCCACGTAGTTTCCGCCGACGGTCTTTTCGGGATAGGCGCTGAGGGTTCCGGGCATCGTTCGGACCTGTGCGGCGATGCGTTCGGCCAGATCGGCCAGCGTCGCCAGGTCGTCGCCCATGACCTTGATACCGACCGGGGTCTTGATACCGGTGGAGAGCATGTCTATTCGTGTCTTGATCGGCATGGTCCAGGCGTTGGTCAGGCCGGGAAAGGCGACGATCTCGTTGAGTCCCGGCACATGCTCGCCGACATCGTCGTAGCCGTAGGTGAGCTCCTCGATCGTGATCGATCGTTGTTCGGGCCAGAAGTAGTGAAGACCGGAGTAGTCTTTAACCAACTCGGGCAGGAAGGCGAACCAGCGTCTGAAACGGCGTTTCCGCCACTTGCCGCGATCCGGTTCGAGCATGATGGTGGTCTCGATCATGCTCAGCGGGGCTGGATCGGTTGCCGTCTCGCTGCGTCCGATCTTGCCGAAGGCGTGATGCACCTCCGGGAAGCTGGCGATCAGGGCGTCGGTCTGCTGGAGCAGTTCGCGGGCCTTGGTGATGCTGATGCCGGGATCGGTGGTGGGCATGTAGAGAAGGTCGCCCTCGTTGAGCGGGGGCATAAACTCGCTGCCGAGCTGGTGGCCCATCTTGAGCCAACCGATCTTCTCGCCAATGACCTGACGGCCGAAGATGTATTCCTGCAATGGGAAAATGGTACTGACGATGAGCAACAGGGCGATCAGTAGGGTCAGGTACTTGCCTTTCATCGCGGCCCAGAAGAATGGCTCATAGAGACGTTGAAGGAATCGGCTGATCGGGTTGGTCTGTTCGTTGGGGATGCGGCCGCGGATGAAATAGATCATCAGGATGGGCACGACCGTGACGGCGAGCAGGGCCGAGGCGCCCATTGCAAAGGTCTTGGTGTAGGCCAGCGGCTTGAACAGCCGGCCGCTCTGCTCGCCGAGGACGAAGATGGGGATGAAGCTGACAGTGATAATCAGCAGTGAGAAGAAGAGCGTCGGGCCGACTTCCCTGGCCGCGTCGATAATGATTTCGGCGTGGGGCTTTTTGCCCTTGTCGCGCTCGTAGTGCTTGTGGGCGTTTTCCACCATGACGATCGAGCTATCGACCATCGCGCCGACGGCGATGGCGATGCCGCCGAGGCTCATGATATTGGCGTTCAGACCCATCAGGTGCATGATGATCAGGCTGGTCAGCACCGCCGTGGGAATGACGAAAATGGCCACGAAGCTGCTGCGGAGATGGAGCAGGAACACGACGCAGACGATCGCCACGACGATCATCTCATCGATGAGTTTTTCCATCAACGTGTCCACCGCCCGCTCGATCAGGGCCGATCGATCGTACTCGGTGACCACATCGACGCCGGGGGGTAAGCCCAGCTTGAGCGCGTCGATCTTCTTCTTCGTGTTATGAATCACGGCGAGGGCGTTCTCACCGAAGCGCATGACCACGATGCCGCCGACGACCTCGCCCTCGCCATCTTCCTCGGCCAGGCCGCGGCGTAACTCGGGGCCGAGATGCACATCGGCAACATCACCAAGATAGACGGGTGTCCCCGTTGATGTCGCTCGGATGGCGATCCTGCGAAGATCCGCGATCCCTTGCCGGGCACGTGCGCGGATGAGGGGGACGCCCTGCTCCTGGGCTTCGCGGACCTGGTCGGGCGTCAGGGAGGCGAGATAGCCCCGGCCGCGGACCATGTATTCGGTCTCGGACATCTCCAGCACGCGGCCGCCGACGTCGTTGTTGGAGCGCTTGATCGCCGTCTTCACCTGGCTGAGCGGGATGTTGTAGGCCAGCAGGCGATCGGGATCGATCACCACTTGATATTGGCGCACAAAGCCGCCGATCGCGGCGACCTCGGCCACGCCGTCTACGGCAGTCAGTTCATATCTTAGATACCAGTCTTGAAGGCTGCGCAGCTCGGACAGATCGTATTCGCCGAGCACAAGTTCGGTTTCACCGTCCCACGGACAGAGGCCCCCTTGTTTGAAAATTCGGATACGCTCCAGATCGTCTCGCAGGTCTTCCGGCGCCTCCTGAATCGATCCGTACCAGGTGTTTGGATGGTCCGGATGGCGATACATCCCGTTGGGATGATGCGGGCAATAGTAGCCGTTGCGAATGGAGTACTCATAAACCCAGCCGACACCGGTGGCATCCGGTCCGAGTTGGGGCGTGATTCCCTTGGGCAGGCGACCGGCGACGTAATTGAGGTATTCCAGGACCCGGGACCGCGCCCAGTACATGTCCGTGCCGTCTTCAAATATTATATAGACAAAAGAGTAACCGAAGAAGGAATAGCCACGCACGACTTTGGCGAAGGGGACGGCCAACATGGAAGTTGTCAGGGGATAGGTGACCTGATCCTCGACCACCTGGGGAGCCTGGCCCGGGAATTCCGTGAAGATGATGACCTGCACGTCGGAGAGATCGGGAATGGCGTCGAGGCGGATGTTGTAGATCGTCCAGACACCGCCCATGACGACGAAGGCGGTCAATAGCAGCACGAGCAGCCGATTGCGGCAACAGATTTCGATGAGTTTGGCGATCATGGTGCGGGCTTTCAGGCAGTGAGGCGCTATTTAGTCTCAACGAGTTTTCCACAATCGAGCATCTTGAATCCGTAGTAGGGGTTGGCCTTTTTCTCGCTGGTTTGAACCCAGTCGGCCTTGCTCATCGGGCAGTGGAAGATGTAGAGCTTCGGCCAGCGCTTTTGATCCGGTCGGACATGGGCGAGGAGCTTTCGCATTGCGCTGCTGAGATCGCTGAAGTGGGCCCGATCCGATGAGATCTCCACGCCGGTGATTTTGAGGGCCGCCTTGTGGGCCTGCCTCGCGGCGGCGGACAACGCAAGGGAATCTGCATCAGTCTTGATTTCCAACAGTTTCGCCAGCACCTCGGTCGCGTCGACCAGGCCGAGGGCGTTTCTCGCTATATCTGTCTTTTTGTCGGCGGCCAGGAGAGTCTGGAGGGCCAGGTAGTGCTCGATAATGAAATCAATCTGCCGCCGCACCGGGACCGGGCCGGTCTCATGGCCGACGATCGCGCCGGCCGACACAAGCTGCATCGCACAGATCCGGCAGGTGCCGGGGTGGTCCTGTCGAACCTCTTGCGGGTGCATCGGGCAGACGTACTCCCCAGCCGCGACGATCGGCTGAGCCAGTTCGGCCGCCCAGTCGACGTCTTCGATCGGTTTGAGCTTCATCCCACACTTCGGGCATTTCCCCTTACTCTCAGAGAAGTGCAGGCACTCTTCCATCGGGCAGACGTATTTCGCGACGTGTAGTATTTCAGGTCGTGTGCTTGAGGCGACGACGACGGCCGGAGCGCCCTCTGTCAGCGAGGCCGCACAGATCGTACACACCCCGGGTTTGTCGCTGTGGACCAGCGGATGCGCGGCGCAGTGGAAGGCGGCGGTCGCGGCCAATGCGGGTTCGGGCGGTTGGTTCTTCGTGGACATTTCGTCCGCGAGCCACGGGCCGCGAAAGGCGACCAGCGGATCGAGGCAATGCGGACAATCGCCGGCGACAGTGCCGATCACGCCGGCATGCTCCGGCTTTCGGCAGGTGTAGATTGCCTTGAAGGGTTCTAGCGTACGATCGCAGCGCGGGCATGCGCCCGGATGCTCCGAGAAGACGTGCGGATGATCGACGCAGGTATAACCCACGTCGGCACCGGCCGCCGTTTTCATTGCCAGTACCCATTGCAGTTCGTCGATCGCTTTCAGCTTCATGCCACAGAGCGGACAATCGCCGGATTCGGCGGCGAAATACGGGCCGCGTCTTGCCGGATCGGATTCATCCGGGTGCGCGTCCATCGGGCAGGCGTAGGCGGCATCCTCGGGGATGCCGGACGTGCCGGCCACTTTTTCTCCATCTTCTCCAGCGGCCTGCGCCGTCCGTACCTCGGTCGGCTTCTTCACCGGCGCCCGCTTGGCCTCCATCATCTTGGCGACGGCCTCCTTGAGCTTGCTCTCGGTGTCCAGCATGAACTGGCCGGAGGTTACGACAACATCGCCGGCCTCCAGCCCGAGCAGGACCTCCACCTTGCCCCCCTCGCCCTCGACGCCGACCTGTATGTCGCGCGGCTCGAACTTGCCACGCCCGCGATCGACGAACACGAGTTTGCGCGTGCCCGAATCGATGTAGGCCTCGCGCGGGACGAGGACGGCGTCGTCGCGGAGCTTGGACTCGAGCATGACATTGGCAAACATATCCGGTTTGAGTTCGAGCGTGGGGTTGTCGAACTCGAGCCGGACCTTGATTACGCGAGTCTCTTTCTGAACATAGGGATAGATATAGACCACATCACCCCGGAAGACCTTGCCGGGCACATAGGGGAGGGTCATCGAGGCCTTCTGGCCGACATGAATCCAGGGAATCTGATACTCATAGATATCGACATAGACCCAGACACGGGACAGATCGGCAATGGTGTAGAATCGCATGCCCGGGCGAATCTGCATCCCCTCGGTGGCCATCTTGTCCGTGACAATGCCATCGGCAGGGGAATAGATCTTGATATTTTTTTCGGCCTTTCCTGTCTGCATTAACCGATCGATCTGGGCTTCGGAGACGTCAAAAAAAGTCAGCTTGTTTCGGGCCGCCTCGACCATGGCCCGTGCATCGGTGACGGTCGAAGCCGACGTGCTCGCCTCCAGCATCGGCAGTCGATGAAGGGACTGAACGTATTCAATCTGGGCCGAATACAGCTCGGGGGAATAGACCGCGAAAAGCGGGTCTCCCTTCTTCACCTGCTGACCGGTCTCATCCACGTAGAGTTCCTCGATCCAGCCGCTGATCTTCGTGTCGACATAGACGACGCGCTGTTCGTCGTAATCGACCCGGCCGAGGGTACGGATGATCTTCACCAGCGTACCGCGCCCCACCCGCTCGGTGCGGACGCCCATGTTCTGAATCGTGACCGGATCGATGCGGATGAGATTGCCGGACAGCGTCTCGCCCGTTTCGGCATAGACCGGCACGAGGTCCATCCCCATCGGACTCTTGCCCGGCTTGTCGGCGAGGTAGTTGGGGTCCATCGGCGCCCGCCAGTAGAGGATCTTGCGTTCCTCGGGACCAGTGGGCTGATCGGTGTCATCCTCGGATTCCACCTTGTAGGGGGTCAGCTTCATCTGGCAGATCGGACAAAGGCCGGGCTTGGGTTCGAGAATCTGGGGGTGCATGCCACAGGTGTAGAGGATGTCCGACTCGCCGCTTCCGTCGGGGTTCGATGCGGGCGCATTCGCCGTGCCGCCCGACGTGAGCCAGGAACCGGCGACGAAGGCCGCGCCCGATACCAGGATCAAGACGGCGATGACCCACACCCAACCACGAGCGCCGGCGATGTACAGGGCCCTCATCTGATCACTCCTCATTGGGCGACACGGGTTCGCGCTTCTGTGTCGCTGGATTGGAATCCGTTGCGGGCGCCCGGGCGTCGATGATGCTCACGCCCGCGACCTGTTCCAGATCGGCCACGCTGCGTTCCAGTTGGCCCAGGGTTTGATAGTACTGGATGCGGAACAGCAGCCATTTTTGCCAATTGTCGATCACGTACTGAAAGTCGGAGGTGCCGGCGATATAGCCCGCCCGGGAGACCTGGTAGGCCTGCTCGGCCTGGGGGATGATGGATGTCGCGAAAAGCTGGGCGATGTCTCGAAACGACTCGACTCGGGCCAGGGCGTCCTGCACCCGAAACACCACCAGGTTCTTCACGGATGTATGCTGCAGGCGCGACGCGGAAAGCTTGTGCTCGGCCTCGCGGATCCCCGCGTCGATACGTTCGAACCAGATCGGCAGGTTCAGACCGAAGGTGATGGCCCAGTTGTCGCTGCCGTCCTCGCTGAGTTGCGAGACGCGGGGGCGCCGACCGGTCTGTGGATTGATGGGCGGACGGAAGGCGCCGCGGGGATCCATCTGCATCCATTCGAAACCGATCGTAAAGTCCGGCCAGTATTCCAGCTTGGCGAGTTGGACGCCCAGCTCGTCACGTGCGATCTGTCGATGGAGGCGTTGCAGTTCCGGATTGTCCTCGAACGCTCGATCCAGCAGCTCGCGAAGCCTCCAATCGACGCGGCGAACGTCGTATTCGGGAGGCGTTTCGACCGGTGTCTCATACGCTCGATTCAGCAGGGCGTTCAGAAGCGAGACGACCGTAGTCCGTCGCTGTCGGAGGGCTACCAGTTCGCTTTCGAGGTTGGATAGCTCGACCTGGGCGCGAAGCACATCGGCCTGCTGCCGCTTGCCCACCTGAAACTGGCCGCGGGCGACTTCGATCAAGTCGCGCAGCAGATCCTTATTCTCCTCGGTGATGGAGATGGATTGATCAATGGCGAACAACTGAAAATAGGCCCGCTTCACATCGGCGATGATGCGGAGCTTCGTCTGCTCCACCGCTTCGATCGCCATCCGCACTTCTTCCAGCGCGATGCGGCCGCGACGGTCCAGTTTCTCGGGAACGGGCAGTTTCTGTCGGATGCCGAGAATGAAAAAGTTGTCGCCCTCGGCCGTGCGAACCGGCTCCGGGAATGTCTTGGTCGACAAGATCGGATCGGGCAGCGCCGTGACCTGCGGGATCCGGCTTGCCAGCGCGTGGGCGGTCTCGATCGCCGATTGGAGATCGGGATTTTGATCGAGGGCGATGCGAATCAGGCTTGCCAGCGCGGGTTCCGTGCGGAGCGTCCCGGTGGGCGCGACTCCGAGCGAGGGCGCCGTGTCGGACTTTCGCCGTGGGAGACTGCCGTAGGAATCAGCCTGCCGCGAACGCTCGAGCCGATGGCGCGCCAGCAGGTCGCTGATCTCTCGATCTCCCTGCCGGTTGAGCGCGCAACCCGGAATAATCCACAACACCAGGATCGCCCATGCGGGGACCATAGAGGCTCTTGTCAACGGGTGAACAAGACGATCGAACATCCAGGACTTCTCCAATGTGGGCAGGCGCATCCTACCCGTGGCGCGTTTCGGCTGCCAGACCGCATTGATCGCCGGCGCAGACGCGCGGTCAGACCGGCTCGCCAAAGTCTCCGCGCGACGGTTATAAATAACTCACGAAATCTTGCCCGGTTGATTACGGGGTATCGGATGATCCGATTGGGATGTCAATGATCATGGCCCGCGTGTTCGTGCGATGCATCCGGGTGGTCGGGATGCGCATCCTTCCTGGCCAGTTTCACGTTGTCCGGATCGATCAGGGTGCCCTGGGCTTCGAGTTTGGGGGCGTACTTCGCCGGATTCTTCAAAAACTTCTTGTCGCACTTGGGGCAGCAGAAGAACACCCGTTGACCGGTGGTGAGGGTGATGAAGGCCGTGGGGTTAATCTCCTCGCCCATGATCGGGCACTTGGTCTGATAGGTGTAGCTGTTCGCCAGCCCGGCCTTGTATTTCTCGGGATTCTTCTTGTACTTGGAAACGCAACCCTTGCAGCAGAAATAGGTCTTCTTGTCTCCCTTTCCGATGAACACCTTTTCATCGATCGGTTTTCCCGTCACCGGGCACGACACCTGAACCTTGGGCAGCGCGGCCACCGCCTTCCGCTGTTGGGCGACATCGTCGGCGTACTTGGCCGTATTCTTCAGGAACTTCTTGATACACTTCTTACAGCAGAAGTAGACAGGGCCGTTCGGGGTATCGGTCTTGACCGAGAAATCAACGGGTTCGCTCACGACCGGGCATTCTGGAAACGCCAGTTTCTTGGACTTCGGCGCATGTTCATGGGCATCCTTGTGCTGTTGGGCAAAAGCCGAGCTTCCCCCGGTGGATAATGCAAACACAGTCACCATTGCGGTCATCAGCTTCCAGGAAGTCATATCCGGAGATCTCCTCTCGAAAATATTTTAAAACCTGGGTAGTCGGCACACCCTGTGCCGATCCCGGTTTCGTTGCATTCTAAGTGTATTGGATGCCGATTGCGGTGAGTTTCTTCCCTGGGAATGTTGGAAAATTGATATTTTCTTGTCGGTACCGAAAGAGAAGCGCCAATAAGAGTGCACCCGTTCTGCAGGCAGGGTATCCTGTCGGATGAAATGGTCGGGGTGGCGTGTCGAATGGACGATGCCCGCCCTGCCCGCCTGGGTACAGTCGTGATCGAACGGGAACTGGTCGAACGATGCCGGAAGGGGGAGCGGGACGCCCAGCGGGCGCTCTATGACCGGACCGTCGACCGCATCCATCGCCTGTTGCTAAGGATGACCCATAGCGAGGAGGATGCGTTCGATCTGGCTCAGGAGACCTATGTGCGTGCTTTCACGCGGATCGACCGGTTCGACGGCCGTTCGTCCGTGGAGACATGGCTGTACCGGATCGCGGTCAATGAGGCACTGGGGTTCTTGAGGCGGGCCGGACGGGAACG
>CAYXGR010000101.1:0-9600 GCA_964464525.1 uncultured Planctomycetaceae bacterium | reverse complement strand
CCGCCCCGAAGCGGCCCAAACATGTCAGCCCAGGGCAGAGCGAAGCGCCGCCCTGGGGGTGAGCACGATCAAGCACTCAGCCCTGAAAGGGCGCGTGCAACGCATCGCAGGGAATGTATATCAGCGCTGGTGGATTACAATATATGGAAACAGTCGATCCACGTTCGGTTTTCTACCACCTGAATCATGCACGAGGTCCGTACAACGAACTCCACTATGTTCAATAGTGGGTGGAACCCTTTTTTGGGGAATAACGAATGCGAAACAAAGTCGCCCACAACCGATTCAAAAATCTCAATCGATGGATGATCGCGATCGTCACTGTATTGATCGCCGGCACAGCCCTTGCGCCGCCGGCTTCTGCCGCTATCCGAGTCTGCTCCTACAACATCCTCAATTACAACGGGAGCGGCGCATGCGACACAGACCGTGAACCCCTGTTTCGAACTGTCTTCAACGCGATACAGGCCGACATCGTCTGCGTTCAAGAGGTCGTCAGCACGACCACGGGTTACAATAATTTCTTTAACCGCGTTCTGAACCACATAAACGGTCCAGGCGGTTATGTCGCCGCGCCGTTCATTGACGGTCAGGGTGGTGGCGGCGACAACGCCCTCTACTATCGATCCAACAGGCTCGAAATTCTGGACAGCCTGACCATTCCCACCAATCCGGCCGGTGGTATTCGCGACTGGACCTATCACAAGTTGCGTCTGATCGGCACGACCAGCCCCGAGGCGGAACTGCACATCTTCATCGCCCACCTCTCCTCCGGCGGCGGAGCATCCCAGCGTGCAATCGAGGCCAATGTCTATCGAGATTGGGCCGAGGCCAACCTGCCCGTCGGCGCGAATGTCCTGTGTTTGGGCGATTTCAATCTTCAGAACAGTTCCGAGCTTGCCTGGACGCGATTCACCGAAACCCGGGCCTCGAACATCGGGCGTCTCGCCGATCCGGTGAATCGGGTCGGCAGTTGGCATAACAGTTCCGGTTTCGCCGATGTTCACACCCAGGCGCCGCAATTTTCCGGCATATGTTCATTCGCTTGCGGCTATTCGGGCGGCGGGGTAGACGATCGATTCGACTTTATTCTGGCCTCCGACTCGCTCCTGGACGGCGCGAGCATGGACTACCTCCCTGGCACCTATGCTGCCTTCGGAAACGATGCCCAGCACTTCAACAAGTCCATTATTGATCCACCGACAATTCCCGAGGAGGCCATGTTCCCCGGCATCGCTGATGCACTGACGTGCGGGTCTGACCACTTGCCGGTCATTCTGGATCTCATGGAGCCTGCCCTGGCGCCGGAAATTGACGTTCCGTTCCTGGTCAACTTCGGACAGATCCTGGTAGGCGGGCCGGGCGATGCGATCATGACCGTCACAAACGCGGCCCCGCCTCCGGCGCCGGACCTCGAATACAGCTTCGTCGCCCCGGCGGGTTTCACGGCTCCGTTCGGCACCTTCCTCGAGCCTTCCGGCGGAGGCGGGAACGACCATGTCCTCACCATGGATACTTCGTCGAGCGGCAACATGTCCGGCACCTTGACGATCAACAACAACTCGATGAGTTCGCCCGTCAAGACGGTCATCCTGGCGGGTTCTGTCATTGATCACGCCGTTCCGTCGACGGATCCGAACAGCCAGATTCTGTTCGCCCCGCTCGACTTCGGGTCCCATCCGGCCGGACAGTTCACCAATCAGACCGCCACGATCCACAACGTCAACTTCGATCCGTTCCTCTCTTCCAAGCTCGAAGTCTTCGCCGCCACGATCCTGAACGATCCGCAGGGGCGGTTCAGCGTTCCGGGGTTTGTTCCAACAGCCGGGATCACCACCTTCGCGGATTTCACCGTCGCCTTCGACGACGCGGGCGCGGCGGCCGGCACACACACCGCCACGTTGGAGTTCTCGACCCGCGATGATTCGGTCTTTCCTGGCGCGATGGATCTGGCCACGGTGACATTCGACCTGTCAGCAACGCTTCCGGGTATGTTGTTGGGTGATATGGATGGCAACGGTGTTGTCGACATGCCGGACGTGCCGCTGTTTGTGGGCGTATTGCTCGATCCCCCCGCCGCGACGCAGCAGGACCGGGACACCGCCGACATGAACGCCGATCTGGCCAACGACGGTAACGACATCGCCCCGTTCGTCACCGCACTGCTTCCATAGGGAAACGTCGAAACGTCAAAACGTCAAAACGTCAAAATATTAAAATAAAAACAACAACAACAACGAACAACGAACAACAAACAACAAAAACCCCTACATCGCCGATGCAAGAGTGGCTGTTGTTGATTTTTTTCTGTTGTCTTTATTTTGATATTTTGACTTTTTGGCTTTTTGACGTTTCGTTACACCATTCCGGAGACGCGGTCTATTTCCTGGAAAGCGGTCGTGCCCGCGATCACCTTTCGGTAGCCGCATTCGGTGAGGGTTTCGAACATCCACTCGCCGGCCGCCTTGCGGATGTCGGAGATGGTGGGCTGTGTGAGGATGACGTCGCGGAGCTGTGCGTTGAACATGAGGATTTCAAAAATGGCCGAACGGCCCCGGAAACCGACATTCATGCACCGCTTGCAGCCGACACTGTCGTATAAATGGTCATAGGTTCGCCCCTCCAGCTTCATTTGACGGATTTGGCGCGCGTCGGGTCTGTAGGGGCGCTTGCAGTTTTCGCACAGTGTGCGAACGAGACGCTGTGAGATACACATCGTCACGGCGCTGGCAATGAGAAAGGGTTCCACACCGAGATCGAGCAGACGGAACACGGTGCCGACGGTGTCTCGTGCATGCAGTGTTGTTAGCACCAGGTGTCCGGTGGTCGCCGCCTGCATGGCCATCTTGGCCGTCTCCTGATCGCGAATCTCACCCACGAGGATGACGTCGGGATCCTGCCGAAGGACCGAACCCAGGACGGAAGCAAACGTCAAGTCGTGCTTGGGATCGATGGATATCTGCGTCGTACCGGCCAATTCGTATTCGACCGGATCCTCGATCGTGACGATGTTCCGCGTTTCGGCATTGATCGATTTGAGGGCCGTGTAGAGGGTCGTGGTCTTGCCGCTGCCGGTGGGGCCTGCCAGGATGATCATCCCCGCGTCCTGGGAGCAGATGCGATTCAATTCGAGGACGCCGCTCTCGGCCATGCCCAGCTCTTCGAAATGATCGGGAACCGTGCCCTTGTCTAGAAAGCGGAGGGCGAGCTTCTGGCCGTGAACCGTGGGCGTCAGGTTGACTCGAAAATCGACACGGCGATGGACCAGCTCGACCGCGAAGCTACCCTCCTGAACGAAGCTCTTCCTGGCGATATCCACCTCACACAGGATCTTGATCACGTTCAGGATCGAGACGCCCATTTTGGTGGTGATGGCGCCGACGTTGTGCATGAGACCGTCGATGCGGAAGCGAAGGGTGTAGGTGTCGCCCTTGGGTTCGATGTGGATGTCGGTCGCCCGCGTGCGGAAGGCGACGAACAACAACTGCCGCAGGGCCTCGATGGCGTCGCCGGTGGTGCCGGCGTCCTGGCCTCGACTGGGCGCGATTGGTTTGGATCGTTTGTTCAGAAGCCGTAGTGCCTTTGTGGTTTCAGGGGCGTACATCGGCTTGGGTACGTTGACACATGCTTGCAAGAGGGGGGCCAACTGCTTGGATAGCGGGCCGGCAGCCATGGCCCGTGCAGCCAGGGCTGTGGAGACAACGGTATCGTCGAGAGATGCGGGGGGCAGTTCCTCGACTTCATCCTCGCTGAGAATCTCGGCAGTGGGGACCGCATCGTCGATATTGGATTCGGCCTCATCCGGCTGCATGCGGATGAACGTTTTGCCGATTCGGATGGTGTCGTTGAATGTGAGATCGGCCTCGATGATACGATTATCGCCAATCCAGGTTCCGTTATGGCTTTTCAGATCCCTGATCTGGAAGCCTCCGTTATGGTGTTCGATGATGCAATGAGACCGAGATGCGGCCTTGTCCTGGAGAACAACGTCGTTGTCGGACTGCCGCCCGAGTGTGAGCCGGGCACCGTTGAATTCCACGATGCTCGATTGACCCTGGGATTGAATGATCAGCCTTGGCATAGGGCCGCCTGAGAGAGAAAGGATCCCTTCCCTTAACAAATGTGCGCCGGGGTGTCATCCCACATACGACGCATGTCCTTGACAATCTCTATCATCCCAAATAGCGGGACAAATATCAAGCGATGGTGTGTTGGATCCAACGACTGTCCGTGGGCAATGCAATACGTTGCGCCGTTTTGTGAATCACCCCGGGCAGTGAATGTTTGATGATGACATCGCTTGATCGGGGGAATCCTGCGATCGGGCATGTATCAGGTCGGATTTTGGAGCCCGATTGTTTTTGACTTGGGCAGCAACCTATTACCCCAGAATCGACGATGATGCACCGGATCGGATGCCCTTCAGACGCATCTTCAGCTCGTCCGGATTCGGCGCGACCTCCATGGCGACTTTCATGTCCAGATATTCCCCGTCGATCAGCAGGAACAGCGCCTCGGTGAAGTCCTGCATCCCTTCCTCGGTGGCGGACTTGAGGACTGAGGTGATCTCGAAATCTCGACCCTCGGCGATCAGCTTACGGATCGAGGCATTGGTGACCATGATCTCGCAGCAGGGGGTCCGAGCTCGGTCCGGGTGGATGCACGGCAACAGCTTCTGACAGACGATCGACTTCAGGTTGAAGACCAGCGACTGGCGGATCAGGCTTCGTGCCTCTTCCGGAAACAAATCGAGGATGCGTGTGATGGTCTGCGACGCGCTGGAGGCGTGAATCGTGCCCAGGACCAGGTGACCGGTCTCCGAGGCGTGCATCGCGGCCTCGAAGGTATCGCGGTCGCGCAGCTCTCCGACGAGGACGACGTCGGGATCCTCGCGCATGAGGTATTTGAGCGCCGCGTGAAAATCCTGCACGTCGATGCCGATCTCGCGCTGATTGATGAAGGACTTTTTGTCCTCGAAGATGTATTCAATCGGATCCTCGATCGTGACGATGTGGCAGGCCCGAGATTCGTTGATCTCGTTGATCATGGCGGCGATGGTGGTCGACTTGCCCGATCCGGTGATGCCCGCGAGCAAAACGAGCCCTTGCTGAAACTTCGACACGTCGCGAAGAATCGGTGGCAGACCGAGCTCCTCGAAGGTCTTGATCTCCTTGGTGACGCGGCGGGCGGCAACGGAGGTCATGCCCCGCTGGCGAAACATGTTGACGCGAAAGCGGTCCAGATCGGGAACCTGGTGGGCGAAATCGAGGGCACCGTGTTCGAAGAAGTATTTCTTCTGGGTCTCGGTGATGACCTCGAAAAGCATGGACTCGATCTCATCGGATGAGAGCGGGGGTTCCTGCGCGGTCCGGATACCCTTGGGAAGCCGGAACCTCGGAGGCGAGTCGGCCTTGAGGTGGAGGTCGCTCGCTCCGAGCTTGCAGCAAGCTCTGAAGAGGCGGTTGATGGCCGGATTTTTGGGAACGGCAGCGGCATCAGCGGCCTCGACCTGATGGCAATCGACGGGATTGGGATCATTTGTTGGCTGCAGTTCAGAGTTGGAAGGCATATCTCTCCCTCACGAGGCCGGAGTGTTCAGGGGCATGTAGTGCGACGCGCGGTGGCTTGAGCGGGTTCCGAGTCGTCGCCTCCTAATTCTAGAGGCGGCACTGGCTGAATCAAGTTCCATCACCGATTGCGATCGAGTTGCTATGGCGTCTCACCCGTACCTTCACCTCCGGTAGTAGCACGAGAATGTCTGGATACAACCTCAATGCTGCTCAACTGAAGCCGATTGGGCAGCGATCCAGGAATGCATGCGGGCGCGCATCATCGACAGCGGCATCGAACCCTCGGCGAGGAGGTGGTCGTGGAATCCGCGGATGTCGAAGGCGGCTCCAAGAACGGCTTCGGCTCGCGTTCGGAGCTTGAGGATTTCCAGTTGGCCGATCTTGTAGGCGAGGGCCTGACCGGGCCAGGCGATGTAACGATCGACTTCTGAGACGATGTTCTGCTCGCTCAGGCCGGTGTTGGCCTTCATGAACTCGATCGCCTTCTCGCGGGTCCATCCGAAGTAGTGCATGCCGGTATCCACCACGAGTCGGGTTGCCCGCCAGGTGTCGTAGGTCAGTTGGCCGAATCGCGAATAGGGATCGCGATAGCCGCCCAGTTCGTATCCGAGCCGCTCGGAATAGAGACCCCAGCCTTCGATGAAGGCGGTGATGCCCTCGAATCGCCGGAAGGCGGGCAGGCCCTTTTTCTCCTGGACGAGGGAGAGCTGGAGGTGATGGCCGGGCATGGCCTCGTGGTAGGCAAGCGGCTCCATGGTATAGAGGGGGCGAGTCTCCGGCTGATACGTGTTGACATAAAAATACGCGGGACGTGATCCGTCATCCGGGGCGTTGTAGTAATAGGCCGCCGGCGCCCCCGCGGCGCGGAAGGGCTCGATTTCCTTCAGGTCGTAGGGCGTCTTCGGAAGCTTGCCGAACAGTTCGGGCAGGTTGGCATCGCTGCGAGCGAGGATCATCCGATGGCGACGCATGATTTCGTCGGCCGTCTTGTTGTGTTGTGCCGGATCGGACCGCAGATGTTCGATGAATGCATGCAGGTCGCCGATGAAGCCGACTTCCTTCATAATGGCCCGCATCTCATCGTGGATTCGTTTCAGTTCATCGAGACCAATCCGATGGATCTCCTCCGGCGTGAAATCGGTGGTCGTGTGATGGCGGGCCAGGCGGCGGTACCAGGCCTTGCCGCCGGGCAGATGACAATAGCCGACGGTCTCGCGGCAGTTGGGCAGATATCGATTTTTCAGGTAGTCTCGAAGCCGCTTGAGCGAGACGATCGCCTCGGCCGTTGCCGTCTCTATCAACGCGCGAGATTCCTCGCCGCCGGCGGACGCGGTCAGCTTTTTTGCCGGGGCATACAACGGGCTATCCTTGGGATCGTCCGTGATCATCGTCTCGAATTGGGGCAGGGTTTGTTCGATCGTGATTTTCGGGCGGACTATTCCGCGACGCACACCCTCGTTCATCCGGTCGATCAGATCGTCAACCTGTCGGTCGAAGCCGCGCAGGCGGGCGGCATAGTTCTCACAGTCTTTCGGCGTGTTGAAGGGATGGTAGGTCTGGAACATACCCAAGGTAATTTGTGGACTGTCCTGCTGCTTGATGGGCATGAGGTATTCTGGGAATTGGGCAAGCTCGATTCGGTCTCTAAGCATGGATTCGAAGAGTTCGACGGAGAGGGGATCGCCCCGGTGCGACGGATGGCGCGTTTGACGCTCGACCTGCCGGAGAAGCGATTGATACTTTTTCATCTCCGCCCGCCGGGCACCTTCGCTATAGTCGAACAGTTTGTCGTCGTAGCGATGGTCTCCCAGGTAGGTGGCCCGCCCGGGACTGCGGCGAAGGGAATATTCCCAATAGTTGGCGAAGGCGGCCGGTTGATCGGAGGGGGCTTCCCACGGCGAATGACCGAGGCAACCCGATCCGAAAGTGAACAGGATGGCTGCAAACGCGAGGGCGATCACGATCGAATGATTCCGGCAGGGATTCGTATGCATCAGGATCCTTTCAACGTAGGTGTGACGGCAGGGTGGCATGGCCAAGCAAAGCGCGGCCATGGCGTCCGAGCCCCGAGCGCCAGCGAGCGGGAATAGTCCCAACCCTCGTCCCCTCCCAGCAATTCCCGATCAATTCAACTCTTGCCGACGTGTCAAGTACCCGCGTCAGCGGGTAGTGTACGCATCGTTCTGAAGATTGACAGGCAAGCGGGGCAAAACGGGTTTCCCGGATGGGCATTTCGCGAGGAGACGGGTGATTTCTTGATGAAGCGGGGCCTGGGATTGTGGATTGCACTGCTGCTGGGGGTCCATGCGGCCGGTCTGACATGCGACTTGTCCGAGCCGTGGGTGGGCATGCACGATTGGAATGGGGCCTTTTTCTCCCAGTTGGCACGGAACTATCTGCGGCATCCGGCGTCGGTTCACCATGGGATGCCGCTCGTCGCCGTGGGGGCGGAGACGCCTCTCCCGGAGGAGCGGTCGATCTACGCGACACATCCGCCGGGGCTGGTTTGGCTGTTGGCGGGGTGGTTCCGGCTGTTTGGCGAATCTGAGGCGGCCGCTCGGATGCTGCCGATTGGTGCGTCGTTGGCGTCGTTGGCCATGTTGATGTGGCTGGTGTCACGGGGCTATGGGATGGCAACCGCGATCCTGACCGGAGCGATCTACAGCGTGATGCCTATGGCGGTCTATTTCGGGCGGATGGTCGATCATGAGGCCGTCTGCCTGATGTGCATGTTGGGGATGACGGCGACGGGATCCCTGGTGCGAGATGCTAAGGTTTCGCCATCGGTTTGTTCCTCGGCGATGGCGGCATGGGCGATGTTACTCATACTCGGCGTCTTTGTGGATTGGTCGGTCGTTCTGTTTGCCGGCATATTTTGTCTGTCGGCAGTCTGGGACTATCGCTCCAAGGCGATCTCGCGGCATTTGTTTGCGGGGGTGGTTGCTTGTCCGGCGACTGCGATTCTGGGAATGATGACGTATGTAGTTTACGCAGGACTGGGTGGGCGATGGGGAGATTGGGTTGCGATTTTTCTCTCCCGCTCCATAGAGGAGGAAGGGGGATTATTGCTGCGGGATGGGGCGATGCCCGGGGGCGTATGGCTCCATACGATCGATAACCTGAGCGTGCCGGTGGCGTTGCTGGCGATGGCTGGTGCCGCGGTAAGCCTCAAGAGGTGGATCGCGGTGCGCGAAGTGAGACGTGAGTCTCCATCTGATCCGCCGGGCACACTTGATCGAGGCGGCGGCGACGACGCAACGGGGTCCGCAGGCGATTCCGCCGCCGCGCGCCGGGGGCTTTGGATGGTTTTCCTGACCGGTCTGTTGTGGGTGGTTGTGTTTCGACGACAGTACGAGCGGCATCACTACTGGTTGTTCTATCTGGGGCCGGCGGCGGCGCTGTTTTCGGCGCGTGGGATGACCGCTTTGTGGGATGGGCTGAAGCCGAAATCGGCAAAGGCGGCCACGATCGTGACAGGCTTGGTTCTGATCATGACGGGCGTCTTTGAGGGTCGAGGCACGCGAGAATATTTCGCCCGGACGGCCTATCCGCCCGCGGCGGTGGAGGATTGGCGGCGAATTCGGGAAATGACGACTGCGGGAGATCGCGTCCTGCTCTATCGGAATCCCTATCGCATCGAGCTGCGCGGGGGTTATCGGTTTCGGAACATCGTTCCTCCGCAGATCGGCTACTACCTCGATCGCCGGCTGGGGGTTGAACGTGATTTCGAGCGTGTGGCTGAGCAGGCCGGATCGTTCGCGGTCTTCGTGATGCCGAGTCGGGATGCGGATTTTTTCGAGCCTTCGTGGCGAAGCCCGCTGGGGCGGTTTCGTCGGATGCCGCTCGAGGGTAAGGTGGTGTTCGATCTTCGATCGCCGCGGTCGGCCAACCGCCCCTGATTGGCAATGACGATGTGTCGCTCGTAACATATTGTAGATTCTATGGTTACAGATAATATGGGAGTGTATTGATCCACTGCGCGATCCTATTTGGGGTCCATGACAGTTCAGGCGGGGCGGGGATTCCCATC
>CAYXGR010000100.1:0-9720 GCA_964464525.1 uncultured Planctomycetaceae bacterium | reverse complement strand
ATGGGCGGCATGGGTGGCATGGGTGGCATGGGCGGCATGATGTAGTCCGGTCGCTTTGAATGAACCGTCCATGATTGCTGAACCGTTTGAATTAAATGGAACCAGGGATTTGGAATCCCCAACACAGATATCAGGAGTGAATGAGTGATGGCCCGACTAAAAATAACCCCATTGGATGACCGTATCGTCGTGGAACAACATGAGGCCGAGGAGACGACCGCGGGCGGCATCGTTCTGCCCAGCCAGGCACAGGAAAAGCCTACGCGCGGCACCTGTCTCGCCGTCGGCGCCGGCAAGCTGCTCGACTCCGGCAACCGCGGTCCGTTGTCGATTCATGTCGGCGACGAGGTTTTTTACGGAAAATACTCGGGAACGGAGGTCGAAATCGACAGCAAGAAGTTCACCGTCCTCCGCGAGAGCGACGTCCTGGCGATCATCGAAAAGTAACCGTCGGATTCGACATCGAAAAATAAAACACCTGATCAACACATAGAGGAACCAACATGGCAGTCAAAAAAATGTTATTCGATCAACATGCCGCGGACACGGTGAGCGAGGGATTGTCCAAGCTCGCGTCGGCGGTGAAGGTGACGCTGGGGCCGACGGGCCGCAATGTGCTGTTGCAGAAGTCGTGGGGCGCTCCGCGCGTGACGAAGGACGGCGTGACGGTCTCCAAGGAAATCGAGCTGCCCCAGGCCTTCGAGAACATGGGCGCGAAGATGGTCAACGAGGCGGCGAGCAAGACGTCGGACGTCGCGGGCGATGGTACGACTACGGCCGTAGTTTTGACGGAGGCGATCTTCAACGAAGGGCTTCGCAACGTGGCCGCCGGGGCGAACCCGATGCTCCTGAAGCGCGGCATCGACATGGCCGTGAATACCGCCGTCAAGACGATCGAGAAGATGTCCATTCCCGTGAAGGGTTCGAGCGACATCGCCAAAGTCGGCACCATCAGCGCCAATGGCGATAAGGAAATCGGCCGGCTCCTCGCCGAGGCGATGGAGGAGGTCGGCAAGGAAGGCGTCGTCACGGTCGAGGAGGGCAAGAGCCTCGAGACCGAAAAGGAAGTCGTCGAGGGGATGCAGTTCGACAAGGGCTTTATCTCCCCCTATTTCATCACGAACACAACCGAGATGGAGTGCGTTCTGGAAGATGCCTATGTGCTGATCTTTGAGAAGAAAATCAGCAACATTCGCGAGTTTGTTCCGCTGCTGGAGAAGATCCTCACCGCAAGCAAGCCGCTGTTCATCATCGCGGAAGACATCGAGGGCGAGGCCCTGGCCGCATTGGTCGTCAACCGTCTGCGCGGCATTCTCAAGTGCTGTGCTGTCAAGGCGCCGGGCTTCGGGGATCGCCGCAAGGCCATGCTCCAGGATATCGCGATCCTCACGGCCGGCGAATTCATCGGCGACGATCTCGGCCTGAAGCTCGAAAACATCGAACTGAACCAACTCGGTCAAGCGAAGAAGATAGTTGTCGATAAAGAGACGACAACAATCATCCAGGGCGCCGGCAAGAAATCGAACATCAAGGCCCGAGTAAACCAGATTCGCACACAGATCGAAAAGACCACCAGCGACTATGACCGGGAAAAACTCCAGGAGCGTCTGGCCAAGCTGACCGGTGGCGTGGCCGTCATCCGCGTCGGCGCGGCGACCGAGATCGAGGCCAAGGAACGCAAGGATCTCGTCGATGATGCCTTCCACGCGACGAGGGCAGCGGTCGAGGAGGGTGTGGTCTGCGGCGGCGGCGTGGCACTGTTGCGCTGCATCGAGCCGATCACGGCGGCCGCGAAGAAAGACGATGGCGACGAGCAAACGGGCATGATGATCGTGGCCCGTGCCCTGGCCTATCCCACGCGACAGATCGCTGATAACAGCGGTCAGGACGGCGCGGTCGTGGTAGAGCAGATTCTGGAGAAAACCGGAAACTTTGGCTACGACGCCCGCAAGGACGAATTTTGCGACCTGGTCAAGGCCGGGATCATCGACCCGGCGAAGGTCGTTCGATCGGCCCTGCAGAACGCCGCTAGCGTCGCAGGGACGTTGCTGATGACCAATGTGATGGTTACGGAGTCCAAGGACGAAGACGAAGATCAGAACATCCCCGGCGTTGTCCGATAAGAACTAGTGACAGACAAGACGCAGCATCGAGATGGAGTCGGGCTTCGTCTCGGTGCTGTTTTTTGATCACCCACTGGCCGATTGACGTGCCGGCGATGAGCGCCGCGCATCAATCTGAGCCGCGTCCGTAAGGAAGCGGTTGGCGTTCAACAAGGGACGTGTTTTGGCTTGAGAGAGGACCGCTTCCTGACGATCGCGGCTCTGCTCAAGAAACGACTTTTCAAAGTCCCCCGCAGGATCGGTAATGCACGTGGCGCAAAAACGCGACTACTACGAGATTCTCGGCGTCTCCCGCGACGGCTCGCCCGATGAGATCAAGCGTGCCTACCGCAAGGCGGCGATGAAGCACCATCCCGACCGAAGTTCGGACGATCCTGATGCCGAGACGAAGTTCAAGGAGGCCTCCGAGGCCTACGAGGTGCTGTCCAATCCGGACAAACGCACCCGATACGATCAATTCGGCCATGCCGGTCTGAGTGGAACCGCCGGCCACGATTTCTCTCGAATGCGTCCGGACGACATCTTCAGCGTCTTCGGCGATATTTTCGGCGACTTCTTCGGCGGCGGCGGCGGTGGGCGGCGGGCCTCTCGTGGGGTCGATCTCCAGACCGAGGTCACGATCTCGCTCGCCGATGTTGCCCACGAGACGGAACGGTCCATCGAATTTAATCGAAAGGACTTCTGTGATCGATGCGGCGGCAAGGGCGCGGAGCCGGGCAGCAAGGTCATCACCTGCGAGACCTGCGGCGGCTACGGCCAGGTCGAACGAACCGGCGGCGTGGGCTTCTTTTCGACGCGTGTCGTCACAGCGTGTCCCCATTGTCGAGGCCGGGGCGAGTCTTTTGCGAAGAGTTGCAAGGAATGCGATGGCTCCGGCCGGACGGCCAAGCGGCGTCTGGTTACGATCAAAATACCGGCCGGCATCCACGACGGCCAGGCGATCCGGCTCCGAGGCGAGGGGGAACCCGGTGAAGATGGCACATCACGAGGCGATTTGCACTGCTACGTTCACGTGGAGACGCACCCGTTCCTCCAGCGCCACGGCAACGATATGGTGTGCGATCTTCCGATCAGCTTTACGCAGGCCGCCCTCGGAACAAAGATCGACGTGCCCACACTGAAGGGTAAGGCAGAGGTCGTTATTCCCGTCGGGATCCAGCATGGTGAAATGCTTCGGCTCCATCGAATGGGGCTCCCGGACATTCGGAGTGGACGTGTGGGGGACCAGATCGTTCGTGTTTTGGTTGAAATCCCCCGCAAGTTGAACCCAAAGCAGCAGGATTTACTTCGCGAATTCGCTCTGACGGAGGACAAGCGTGTATTGCCGGAATGCCACAGCTTTATCGAGAAGCTGAAGGACTTCCTGGGATTGAACAGCTAGCGAATAATGATGAAGAAAAAGAAAGAATGCCGGCCGAAGAAGGATGAGACTGCCGCCGATTCGGCGGATCTCACCGATGGCGGTGCGCCGGCGCAGACGGCGGACCCTGATCACGCTCCGTCCGATCCGGCGGAAGCCGCCGTGCCGCCGACGATTGAAGCGGAATGTGAATCGCTCAAGGCGGAGCGAGACGCGCTTACGGACAAGCTTCTCCGTGCCCAGGCCGAGTGTGCGAACATCACCAAGCGACTGAACAATCAGCACACCACCTCGCTCAAACGGGCCGGCATGAATCTGGCCCGATCTCTGCTGCCGGTGTTGGACAGTCTCGAAAAGACGCTCGGTGCTATCGGGGAATCCGAACAGGAGGATCCCGTCGCGCAGGGGGTCCGGCTGATCACCGAAGAGTTTCACAAGGTGTTTCGCGATCATGAGATCGTTCAGATCGAGGCGCTGCACAAGCCGTTTGATCCGATGCTACACGAGGCGATGATGCGAGATCATGAATCCGATCAGCCGCCCGGTACCGTCACGCAGGAATACCAACGCGGCTACACGATGCACGATAACATATTGCGACCGGCGAAGGTGGTCGTCGCCGCCGAAGCCATTGTGGAAGAAGAAAAGCCGCAAGAAAAAGATGCGGATGCGTCTTCAACCGATCGCGACGGCGCAAGTGAGCGTCTTTCGGATTCCGATCCCGGCCTGCCGGATGCATCGTCGGCCGAAGGCGAAGTGTCAAAGAGATAAGCGTGTTCAGAGCCGCGCCCGTGAGGAAGCGGTCCTTGTTCGGCCACAAAAACCGCTCCCTCACGGTCGCGGCTCTGAACAAAAAGCCCCTTTTTCTGACACCTCATAAGGATTGAATCCGGCGCATCTCGAAGTGCATCCGCTGGATGCGGGAGTCCGACCATGCCGACCTATGAATATCAATGTTCCGAGTGCGGGGAGGTCATCGACGTCTTTCAGTCGATCAAGGCCGCGCCCCTGCGAAAGGTGTATTGTGAATCCTGCGGCGAAAAGCGACCGGTCAAGCGTCTGATCGGCATGGGCGGGGCCGTGATCTTTAAGGGTTCCGGCTTCTATCAGACCGACTATCGCAGCGACAGTTACAATAAGGGGGCGAAGGCGGAAAAGGACAGGAAGGGCGGTAAAGACACCGACGGCGCCAAGGGAAAGAAGTCTCCGACGAAGTCGAAATCCGAAGGATCCCAATCAACTTCAAGCCCAACTTCGAGTCCAACTTCGCCCCAGTCCGATTCTTCAAAAAAATCATCTCCCCCCGACAAATCCTGATTGAATTTCGCTGTTTGCCTCGGCGAGGTCGTTTCATATAATGCCGCCGGCGGCGTCGGTCTCGTGGAGCCGCCGCCTGAATAGATCACACGATTGATCTCGTCTGTAGCGGAGGCATGTCGGGATGAACCCATCGAATACGAAGACCGAGACGGCTGAGGACGCGAGCGCAACGAGTGTTGCCGACAAGATGGAGTGTTGCGGCTGCCGGCGGATCTTTCGATCCTGCCGTGTCGCGCTGGGGCCGGGTAAGCTGTTGCCCGCGTTTTTCGGAATCCTCGCCACCCTTCTGGCCGGAACCCTCCTGGATGCGGTCTGGCCCGCGACTCATCAACCCGTCGTCGCCGGATCGGGCGAGTCTGGGTTCAATGAACTGACCTACTACCTGAGTGCGGGCGGCGGGGCGGCGGAGGCAACCGAATCCTGGATCAAGGGCCTTGGCGAACCGGGCGATGTAGCGCACGTCGGCGCCTTCGAACTGGTTCTTCAGCATGCCCGCATCACCGCCAATCAGATATCCAACTCCGTCTTGCGGGCCGATCCCGGCGGCATCCTCACGGGTTTTCGAATGGGTGTCGGCGGGCTGGCCTGGCTGGTGTCGATGCATACGGTCTATGCTATTGTCTTTTTTCTGATCGGCATCGCCATCTGGGCCTTCTTCGGCGGCGCGGTCAGCCGCGCGGCCATTATGGACATCACCCGGGGCGATCAGATCACCCTGGGCGAGGCCTTCGCATTCGCAAAAAGCCGCTTTATGAAATTCGCGGCGGCTCCGATCATCCCGTTCGCCATCGCCGTGGCGTTCGCCGTAGTACTCTGGATCGGCGGCGCGGTCGGAGCGATCCCCGTGGTGGGCGAACTCCTGGTCGGGCTCTTCTTCTTTCTCGCCTTGATCGCCGGATTGATCATCGCGATGGTGTTAATCATTGGCATCGCCGGATGCCCCTTGATGTCCCCGGCCGTTGCCGCCGACGATCTCGATGCGTGGGATGCCGTCAGCGCCGCCGGCAGTTACATCTACAACCGGCCCTGGAAGCTCGCCTTCCATGCCCTGTTGGCCGTCTGTTACGGCGGTCTCTGTCTCGTATTGCTCAAACTATTCGTGGCCCTGTCGTTCTGGTGTGTCGGCCATGCTGTCGGCGCCTCCATGAACTGGGGGACTGCCTATACCTATGATGACGCGGGCGAAAAAATAGAAATCGCCTCGAAGCTGGATGCCATGTGGCAGGCCCCGACACCGACTGGTGACACTCCCTTTTATGGGACGTTCGGAGATGCCAAGCTCCGTGGAGTGGGATGGTTCGGCCAATTTTGCCTGAAAATCTGGATTTATGCCGTCTGGGCAGGGGTTGCCGCATTTATTGCCAGTTTCTATTACTCAGCGAGTGGTATAATATACCTGCTGCTTCGTCGGGAGATCGACCTGACGGACGTCGAAGACGTGTATCTGGAAAAGACCGCGAGCGACGACGCAGCAACTCAATCAACCGAATCAACTTCGATTGAGTTGCCCGTCATCAACGGTTGATCGCAACGGCTGATAGCACCGCCTGATTCGTCTTCGGCAACTCGGCCCGTGGAATGCCAGTCCGAAAGGACTACGATGTTGGCCTCCACCGGCCGGGGCGCGACGGCCCACCGCGCCGAGCGATCGTGTCCCAATGTGGCACCGGATAGAAACCGGTGAACCAGCCAGGTTGTAAAAACCTGTGCCAGGGAACATTGAGACACACCCGAAGACGCTGTTCACCTCGCCTTGGAGTCTCTCTCTATGTATTCGTTCAGATCGCGACTGTGCCTGTGGGCACTGGCGTGGATGGCGTTGTGGTGTGGCGGTTGTACCGAGTTGTTCCTCATCTTCGGTCCCGGCGGGGCCTTCGGTCCGCCAGCAGCCGCCACCAGCGGTTCCACCTCTTCCTCGACGAACACCACGATCACGCCGCCATCCTTTCAGACTTCCGCGCTCGATCCGCAGTTCGAGACGACCGCCGGCGCAAAGGTCGTCGCGGTGGCCGACATGAACGGCGATGGGTTTCCGGATGTCGTCTCGGGTTCGGACGAAAGCCAGCCGATCCAGTTGCACCTGCACAATGGTCTGCCGGTCTCTTTCAACCTGTTTACCATCGCCGGCGGCGGACCGATCGCGCGGATGATCGATCTGCGCATCGCCGATTTCGACAGCGATGGCAATCCAGACGTCGCCGTGCTGGTTCAGGACACCGGCTTTGTCCCCGTGGTGGGCGCGAGCATTCGCGGCGCCGTCGTCCTGCTCTTCGCGCCGTCGGACCCGACCAACGTGCTCTCATGGACCGAGGTCACCATCAGCGCGACTTTCGTGATCTCCGGCGACGGTCTCGGTCTGACGGCGTTCGAGGTGGCCGACATCGACGGCGACACACGACCGGACATCGTGCTCGCATCGAACGAGACCGGCAGCGCGTCGAACATCCGGCTCTATTTCAATCCCGGCGGGGCCACGGCCCGCAACGGTGGCTCGTGGATCGAATCGGCGGCCCCCGTCGAGGCGGACGTCAACCCGATCCGCACCCTGGTCGTCGGGGATCTCGATCAGGATGGCGATACCGACGTCGTCGCGGGCTTCCCACAGGCCAAGACGGCCAATATCCGCTGGCTGGTCAATCCACTGGTGGAGGCGGGCCCGGTCGCAACCTTCACGGGGGCCTGGACGCGGCGGTTTGTCGGCCAGCAGGCGGAGGTCGATCCGAACAACCAGGGCGCGGACCTGCTCGATGTTGAAGACATCAACAACGACGGCTTCCCCGATGTGGCCGCCGCGCATGCGGGCCTGGGCGTGGTGCAATGGTTCGAGAACCCCGGGGCAGGCTTCATCAGCCTCCAGACCTTCCCCTGGCGGGTCTTCGACATCGGCCAGCTTCAGAATGGTGTGGTTATCAACCAGCTTCAACTGGTAGACTTGAATCTGGACAGCCAGGTGGATGTATTTGTCACGGCCAGCGGCAACATGGTCGGCTTCCAGCCCGGCGCACAGGTACAGGATCGCTGGTTGGGGTTTTCCATCCTGGCGACGAACCCGGTCGCGGACATAGGCCGGGCGGCATTCGCCGACGTCAACTTTGACGGGAGGCGAGACATCATCGCGCCGCTCGATCGCCCCGGCGTCTCGCAGGATCAATTCCTGATCTTCACCAGGCTCTCACCATAGATTCGATTCATTCGTCAATATGTGAGGAGCATCGGGCTTTGGCGGGTGTCGGCCAAGCCTACACGTTTCGGCCTTTTCGAACAGCAGCAGGCGAGGCTAGCCTACATAATCTCACCGATTGATCAGAGCCGCGACCGTAAGGGAGCGGTAGGCTTTGAATAGCGACAGGCGTTCAGTCGTCATCACAGCGACGGCGTGTCATGATCCAGACGGAGTGAAATCGTTCTACGAGTGCGGGCGATAACCGCTTCCTTACGGTCGCGGCTCTGATGGAAGCGGTCCTGCATCAAATAGCTTGTGAGCAATTCGCGTCAGGCTGATGAACCGGCAGGCTGAAGTCCTCTCAAGGATCGTCGGTCGCGTTCGGAACGGGGTCTTTTACCCGCGGCAAGAAGATTTTCGCGGGCGAATGAGACCGCTGTGGCGGACAACACCCGTAAATCCATTCTCGAAGCGATCCGGAGCGTTCGCCACGGATGGGAGAGCAGAAAACCACGGTAGATGCGCCGCTTGACGTCGACCAGGTCAAGCTCGGTCTCGTACGGAAGCTGTGCGCCGTGCGGGTCGTAGAGACTCCATCGACGGCTGGGCGATCCCTTGGCCTCCTCGATCTGATACATCTCGGTGCCGGGGAAGGGAATGGCGATGTTGCACTGAAACGCGTCGGCCTCCAGAAGCCGGAGCACCTGGAGCATCTCCCGGGCATACCGCTGCTCGCTCAGGCCGGGCCGGGCGAAGATCATCGTGAAGGCGATGGTGGAAATCCCCGCCTCGCGCGTGAGGCGAAACGCCTCGATGGTGGCATCTTTCGTCGTCGCCTTCTTCGTCTCAACGAGAAAGTCCTGGTCCTCCACGCCATAGAGAATCCAGTCGCATCCGGATCGCTTGAGGAGACGCAGCATCTCTCGAGAGACCGGCGCCACGCGCATGTTGCACGACCAGTCGATATTCAGATTGCGCGACAGCAACTCCTCGGCGAAGGCCTCGGCTCGACCTATCTTGATGTTGAACGTCGCGTCGAGAAAATAGAACGAGCGGATGCCGTGCGATCGAACGTCCTCCTCGATCTCATCACAAATGCTTGACACGCTGCGCAACCGGCTGTCGCTGCCCAGGAGCACGGGATACAGACAGTAGGTGCACGAGTAGGGACATCCCCGGCTGCCCATCAGAAGCGTGAACCGTTTTCCGCGACGAACCATTGACGAGCGATACCGGGGCAGATCCAGCAGGTCGAGGGCGGGAAACGGCATCGTGTCGAGATCTTCCCACAGGGCGGCCTTTTTGGTCAATCGGTCCGGCGTCAACACACCTTCGGCGGCATCTCCGTCCATGGAGTGCGTGATCAGATTGACGAGGCAGGCTTCGGGATCACCGAGCAGGATGTAATCAAAACCCTCCGCGAACACCTCTTGCGGAAGGGATTGGGCGTGCGTTCCGAAACAGATTCGCTTGACGGAATCGGGGGTGGTCTTGATCAGCGCGAAGTCGTCCTCCGCCCCGGTCGTGGCGAGATTCAGGACAACGGCATCCGGCCGAAATTGTTCCAGGGCCGAGCGATACGCCTTCACAGGAGATCGAGCCAGCCTCAGGTCACAGATCGAGGCCTCGTGCCCTCGGGCCCGGACGACCGCGGCGAGGCTCGCCAGATCGACCGGCGGCAACAGGCTGCCGGCGGGCGACGTCTCCTGACACACCCATACATTCACGAGGTCTTTTCTCGTCGAGGTGATCAG
>CAYXGR010000099.1:0-9721 GCA_964464525.1 uncultured Planctomycetaceae bacterium | reverse complement strand
TCAGGGCTTCATTGATTTGGACTTAGGCTCGGGTGTGTCAAGGAAACCCGCCAGGGTTTGGGCACGGATATCTTCCGGCGTCGACCAGACCAGGAAAAACATCGCCTCTCGGACCAGACGTTGGGCGTCGCGCTGGCGGATGAAGCCGCTGCCCTTGGCATAGGTGAGCGTGGCGATCGCCAGGCGCATGAGCAAGTCGTTGACGGCGATCCGCAATTCGGCGGCAGGCACCTCGGCCTCGGGCTGATTCAGACGGCCGGCATTTTTTCTCAGCCGATCGCGGACCGCCTCATATCGACCCAGGATCTCCTCGGCCGATTCCCGAAGCGGGCCGCTCGTCTTCACGGCCTGTTTCGCGATCGAACGGGCCATCGTCCCGGCCAGACCAACCCCGGCCGCCGCGACGACCAGGGCCTTGACCGCGGATCGCCGTTCCAGGGCACGGACAGCCGGGCCCTGGAGGATATCGTCCGGCGTGATCACCACATCCCGGCAGTGAACCTCCGAGGTCAGTGTCCCACCGAGGGCCATCAGGTTCATGGCGGGGTCGATTTGAATACCCGGCCGATCCGTCGGGACCACCGCCAGGATCTGCTCGGCAGATTCCGGGAGGGCAACGCCGGTCACGATAAAGTCGCATTTCTCGGCGGAAGTGACCCAGGGCATGAAGCCGCGCAGGCGGTAATTGGGACCGTCCGGTGTGGCGATGAGCGCGGGTTTTCCGGCCTGATGGCTGGTCGTGAGCTGGCTGATGCCGACGGAGGTCATGAGTTCGTGGGCCGCCAGGCGGGGGAGCAGATCCTGTTTGAGGTGTTCATTGGGTGAGGATGAGATCAGTTCGCAGGCCCCGTCGCGTTGCGTGAGGATCAGCAGGGAGGCCATGCAGCCCGCAGCGACAGCCTCGTAGGCAAGAATCTGCGATTCGGGGTCCAACTGGCGACCGCCGTATTGCTCGGGGATGATCCAGGTCCAGGCCCCGGCCTCGGTGAGATGATCGAGCGATTTTATAGGCCATTCGGACCCAATATCATAATGGGTGGCCAGCCGGGCCAGGTGCTGGGTGAGATGTTCGAGCGGCAAAGTCATGGGGATGATTGTAATCATTCGTCCCATCGATTGCAGCAGCAGTGTCGCCCTTGACACCACGCGGTCGGTATCGATAGACTCCGCGACTCGACGATAGGTGACAGCGGCACTCAGATCATGATTGTGGAGGGTGGCGGATCCCACCCTGATTGCCGCTCCCGTCGTGTGTGTATTTTTAGATACTTCGATGGAGGATCCTTCAAGACTACCCAAGGATGACGACTCCAGGTTCTATGTCCAGGGAATGCGGTATACGGGCGTAGTCTTTGAGTTCGTAGGGATGATCCTGATCCTCGGATTCGTCGGGAATGCAGTTGACGGCAAATATGACACGGACCCATGGGGTTTGCTGGGTGGCCTTCTGATTGGTATGGGGTTCGGTCTTTATTTGATGGTGAAGCAGTTGGACAAAATCAATCGCTAGCCAAACCTGGCTTGGTATTCAACCTTTGAAGATTATTGTCTATTGTGGTGTAGCCCTGATACTGGCGGCGGTGGCGGCGGCAGCCGTCGGATACCTGCCGACACGACAACGCTGGGGCGCTGAGGGGGTGGAGAGTTTGTTCGCGGTGACGTGTATATGTCTCGCGGTGGCGCTGCTGCCCGCGGGGATCATGGCGTTGTTTGCGGTCAAATGGCCCGCCCATATCGGTCAGGCTGCATTTGCGGGAACGGCCATCAGGCTGATGTTGACGATGTTCTTTCTGGTCGTCTATCAAGTCTTGATGAGACCACACCTGGCTTCGTTTCTCTTCTGGGCGACGACTCTTTATTTGCTATTATTGGCAATCGAAACACCCTTTGCCGTCCTGGTGGTACGGCGTTTCCTGAAGGGAACGATGATTAACAAACAAGGAACCGCTTCGTGAACTTATCCATCCTTGCCAGCGGTGACGTCATGGAGCATGTCCTTCCACACCGATTTGGGGAACCACTCATCCATTGGAATGTGAATTGGACCTCACCGCTGAATATCGTCACCTTCTCGCCTCACGATACCTACTTCACCAATCACATCCTGATGACGATAGTCGCGGCGGTCATCATGCTCATGGTCTTTCCCATGCTGGGACGACGTTATGCCGCGGCGGTCAGTGGTGCGCCGGAGGAAACCATCCCCACGGGGTTCACCAACTTGATCGAATCCGTGCTTCAATTCATCCGCAACAGCGTCGTAAGGCCGGTTCTGGGTGACATGACCGATCGGTTCATACCATTTCTCTGGACGATGTTTTTCTTCATCCTGATCAGCAACCTTCTGGGGCTGATCCCGCTGGGCGCCATCCTTGGCCTGATCAGCGGCGGACAGCTTCAGCATTTCGGCGGCACGGCCACCGGTAACATCATGATCACCGCCGGTCTGGCGGCCTGCTCCTTCTTGATGATCCATTTCGGAGGCGCCCGACAAGTTTATTTTGAGCTTGTCGCCGGCACACACGGCCATCACGACCACGACGAATCGGAAGCTGCGCACAGCTCCTCCGATGGGCACGGGCATCGAATGTCTCCACCTGCGGCGGCGATGGCTTGCACCTTTCTATATCTGTGGAATTTTGCACCGCACGTGTTTGCACCTGATGATATAAAGGGGCCGAAAGACATATTACTCTGGGTGGCCGATGTCGGAATGTGGGCATTCCTTCTGTTCCTCGAATTGATCGGGGCCTTGATCAAGCCGTTTGCGTTGTGCATCCGTCTCTTTGCCAACATGATCGCCGGCCATATTGTCCTGGCGACGATCATCGGTCTCATTTTGGCATTTCGGGGTATCGCCATGCAGATCGGGGGCGGCTTCGCGGTCGCCGTGGGCTGTGCCGCACTGAGCTGCCTCGAATTATTCGTCGCCTTCCTGCAGGCGTATATCTTTGTCTTCCTGACCACGTTGTTCATCGGTGCCTCCGTTGCGCCGGAACACTAGGAGGATCGTTGAGTTCGATTTTGTATGCATTCGTCTATTCTCAAGTGGAATCGACGCTCGCAAATAAACGCGGTTGGGGTCGCCGGCGCCCTGGCCATTACTTTTAAGCCCCGGCACATGGTTTAACGCACGCGGCCTCGCCGCGAACAGAGGAGAATTGTCATGCTGGATTTACTTGCAGAAGGAACACAACTCATGGGAGACCAGGGCCTCACGGCACTGGGTGCCGGCCTCGGGGCCGGCCTCGTCGTCATCGGCGCCGCCAAGGGAATCGGCCATCTCGCCGGTGAGGCCACCAGCGGAATCGCCCGCCAGCCCGAGGCCGGAGGACGCATCTTCACCTCCCTGATTATCGCCGCCGCGCTGATTGAGGGCTTCACCTTTTTCGCATTGGTCATTTGCAACGGTATGGCGGGTTCGTTGGCCAAGATGGTGGGCGGATAAGCGAAATACGCCGGCGTAAGAGGAGATGAGATGGCGCGAAGAATGACTGTTGTCGTTCCCGCAACCTTGATACTGATGATCTTGGTGTTCGCACCGGTCGTCTTGGGCAGCGGAGGGGAGGAGCACGCAGCGGCAGACGCTCACGTGAAGCCCGAACTTCTTCATTGGGATTTCGGCACGGCGTTGTGGACGATCTTCGTTTTCATCATCTTGTTGACGATCCTTCGTCTCACGGCATGGAAGCCGATTCTGAGCGGCCTCAACCAGCGTGAGGAGTTCATCCGCAACTCGCTGGCCGATGCCAAACGTGAACGGGAGGAGGCTGAGCGCCTCTTGTCGGATTACACCGCGCGGCTGGAGAAGGCCAGCGAAGAGGCCGGCGCCGTTGTCGAGGAGGCTCGCCGCGACGCGGAGGAGACGCGGAAGAGGATCCATGCCGAGGCCAAGTCCGAGGGCGAGGCCATGGTCGACCGTGCGAAGCGGGAGATCGCCCTGGCCCGGGACGAGGCCGTGCGGCAGCTTCACGAGCAGACGATCATGCTGGCGACGAATGTCGCGGCAAAGATGATCCACAAGGAAATGAACCCCGCGGACCATCGGGAACTGTTAAACGAGTCGCTCGAAGAACTGGGCGCCTTGGATCGCTAGAGTGCCGTGCCGGAAGATCGGTTGGCGATGGCGATGATTGACGATTATAGATAGACGATTTCCTGCAATCGCACTGCTTGCAGCAATGGCACACATTTGTGTGTTGGGCATGCTTGCCCGTCACGATACGGTTGTGACGTGTAAGCATGGCAACCGGCACAATCGAGAGACGAGCATATGGCATCGGACTTTGATCTATCACGAGCAGCCGCGTCGGTCTATGCGGAGAGCCTGCTGCAACTGGCCAGCGAGGCCGGACAGGCAGATTCGATCGCCGAGGAGCTGAGTACGCTCAAGCGGTTGTGGCAGGCGGAGCCCGCGTTTGCGTTGATGATGAGCTCGGTGGCGATCGACGACGACGCTCGACGGGAGAGCATCCGGCGTGTCTTCGGGTCGGGCAATATCAGCCCGATGGTGCTCAACCTGATGCTGGTCATGAATGACAAGCGCCGATCGATGATTCTGCCGTCTGTGTGCGATGCCTATCGGCACAAGCTGGACGAACAGCGGGGGCGGGACGAGGTGTTTGTGACGACGGCGGTTCCGCTGGATGACGCCCAGCGAGAGAAGATTCGCGACGAAGTGAAGCGTCTCCACGACACGGAGGCGATTCTGGTGGAGACGGTGGAGCCGAGTCTGTTGGGTGGAATGATGATTCACGTTGGGGATCGCCTGTACGATATAACGATTCGCCGACGGCTTCGAGACATGCGCGCCGGATTGCTGGCATCGGCCGAGAGAAATCTGCGAGAGGCGGCGTCGCGATTCGTGTTGGAAGGATAAATGGATGAAGATTCAGGTCGATGAGATTACGTCGGTCATCAAGCAGGAAATCGCCCAGTACGAGGGGCAATTGGAAAGCGCCGAGGTCGGCCGCGTCATCGCGGTCGGCGACGGGGTGACCCAGATCTACGGCCTCGGCAACGCCAAGGCCGGCGAGATGATCGAGTACGAGAACGGCGCGATCGGCCAGGTGATGAACCTGGAAGAGAACTCGGTCGGCGCGGTCGTCTTGGGCGACTACCTGGGCGTGAAAGAGGGCGATACCGTCAAGGCGACGGGCAATCTGCTCAGCGTGCCCGTCGGCGAGGCGATGATCGGCCGGGTGGTCGATCCGCTCGGCCGGCCCCTCGACGGCAAGGGGGCGATCGCCAGCGATCAGCACTGGCCGCTGGAATACCGCGCGCCGGGCATCGCCGAACGCCAGCCGGTAACGCAGCCCCTCCAGACGGGCATCAAGGCGATCGACAGCATGATCCCCATCGGCCGGGGCCAGCGCGAGCTGATCATCGGCGACCGGAAGACGGGCAAGACGGCCGTGGCCCTGGACACGATCATCAACCAGAAAGAGACGGGCGTCATCTGCGTCTACATCGCCATCGGCCAGAAAGAATCGACCGTGGCGGGCGTGGTCGAGACCCTCCGCGAGCACGGGGCGATGGACTACACGATCGTGGTCTCGGCGGCGAGCAGCGATCCGGCCCCGCTGCAATACATCGCCCCCTACGCCGGCTGCGCCATGGCGGAATATTTCATGTACACCGAGGGCCGCCACACCCTGTGTGTCTACGACGACTTGTCGAAGCAGGCCCAGTCTTATCGTCAGCTTTCGCTTCTGCTTCGCCGCCCCCCGGGTCGCGAGGCCTACCCCGGCGACGTCTTTTATCTTCACAGTCGTCTGCTCGAACGCTCGGCCAAGCTGGCCCAGCGCCACGCGATCGTGCCGACCGGTGAACCCTACAAGGAAGGCGGGGCCAACAATCAGACATACGTCGGCGTTCCGGGAAAACACGAAGCCGAGCAGGATCTCGCACAGCATCCCAAACACGAAGTCGTGACGGATCCCACCTCCGGCGGTTCGCTCACGGCCCTGCCCGTGATCGAAACCCTCGAAGGCGAGGTCTCGGCCTACATCCCGACAAACGTAATCTCCATCACCGACGGCCAGATTTATCTCGAGCCCGATCTGTTTTTCGCCGGCATCCGGCCCGCCATCAACGTGGGCATCAGCGTCAGCCGCGTCGGCGGTAACGCCCAGATCAAGGCCATGAAGAAGATCGCCGGCTCGCTTCGGCTGGATCTGGCGTCCTTCCGCGAACTGGAGGCCTTCGCACAGCTCGGCACCGATCTCGACGCCGCCAGCCAGCGACAGCTCGATCGCGGTGCCCGCATGGTCGAGTTGCTCAAGCAAGGTCAGTACGGCCCGTTCCACGTCATCGATCAGATCATCAGTATCTTTACCGGGGCGAAGGGTTTTCTTGACGATCTCCCGATTTCTCAGGTGGCTGATTTCGAGGATGGATTGATCAAGTATTTCCGCGACGAGGTGCCGGAAATTCGCAACGCACTCGTCGAAAAACAGCAGATCGACGACGATCTCGAACAGAAATTGATGGACGCGATCAAGGTCTTCAAGGAGCGCTTCGGGAAGGGAAGTTAGAGCGCGTGTGATAGGCGATTATTGGATCAGAGCCGCGACCGTAAGGGAGCGGTTTTGTAGCCGAACGCGGACCGCTTCCTCACTAGCGCGGCTCTGAAAAAGGCCTCTCACACCCTCTGGAAAAGAAAGTCACTCATGGCCAAGGCCCGACATATCGTCAAGCGTCGCAAGGCGGTGACCAATATCCGCAAGATCACCAAGACGATGCAGTTGATCTCGACCGCACGGTTTCAGGCAGCCTTCAACCGAGCGACAGCGACGAAGCCCTACACTCAAAAGATCACACAACTCGTCGAGGAGTTGTCACAGGCGGCACAAGGCCAGATCGATCATCCGCTGATGCGCCCGAACCCCGACGCGAAAAAGGACATCGTGCTCGTATTGACATCCAACCGCGGGTACTGCGGCGGATACAATACCAACCTCCTGCGGAAGGCGATCGATTTTCTCGACCGGCCCGGCGATCGGGAGAACGTCCTGCACGTCGTCGGAAAGAAGGGCATCACCTATTTTCGATTCCTCGGTCGGCCGGTGAGCTGGTCAACGATCGAGATCGGCGAGCAGCCGCGATTCGAACAGGTCGAGCCGATCGCGACCGAGTTCATGAACCGCTACGAGGCGGGCGAGATCGGACAGGTTCACGTCGTCTATATGAAATTCATCTCGACCGGCCGCCAGGTGTCGGACGTGATGCGCCTCCTCCCGTTGTCGACGGACAAAGGCGAGAAAACCGGTTCGGATGCGCCTGCCGCCAAGGGATCGGCATCGGTTCAGTACGACTTTTCACCCGAACCGGAAGAACTGCTCAAGACTCTTCTGCCGCAGACGGTCAAGATTCGATTGTTCCAGGCGTTTACCGACATGGCGGTCAGCGAGCAGGTCGCGCGGATGGTGGCGATGAAGGCCGCAACCGACGCCGCCAGCGACATGATCAAGACATTAACACGGCAATACAACCGCGCCCGGCAATCCCAGATCACCATGGAACTGCTCGACATAGTTGGCGGCGCCGAGGCACTGAAGTAATAGCGAATTGCGTATAGCGAAATGGGAAAACGGATAATAGGTATCTGGGGATGAACTCTGCCCTTGAGCGAACGAGTATTGCAGAAACCGGGAAGACGGATGTCGTGGTGTATCATGAGCGTGATATACAACGGCGTAGTTTTCTCTTTGCTGCTCGTGTGTTGAGGATGATCCGACACTTGCCTTACGATCCGGCAGGACGCGTGGTCGCACGTCAACTAGCAAAGAGTGGCACGAGTGTTGGTGCAAATATTGAAGAGGCACAGGGATCTCATTCGCGGGCGGAATTCAGCAGACGAATGGGGATCGCCCGATCCGAAGCAAGAGAGACGCTCTATTGGCTTCGTCTCATCCAGGAAACCGAAATGATGTCGAAAGATCGGATGGCGGAGATTACACAGGAAGCAGATGAACTCGTTAGAATACTCACGACCATTGTAAAGAAGAGTCGACAGAAAGCAAAATAGGATAATCGGTTATGTCGAATAGGCGTGATACACCGGCGGGAGAGAGTGAGTGTTCCATTTTCTTTTCTTTCGCTATTCGCCATTCGCTATTCACACTCCGATGAGAGAAGGTTCAAATGATCAGCGATGCACGTAATATAGGAAAAGTCACACAGGTAATCGGCTCGACATTGGATGCCGAGTTTCCCGAGGGTAAGCTCCCGCCGCTCTACAATGCCCTGACGGTCAATGTCGAACGCGCGGTCGGGACGAAGATGGCGACCGAGGTGCTCAACTGCGAAGTCGCCAGCCACCTCGGTGGCGGTCGAATTCGTGCCGTCGCACTGGGAAGCACGGACGGCCTTCAGCGCGGCATCGACATCGTCGACACCGGCGCCCCCGTCACGGTGCCCGTCGGCAACGGAGTCCTCGGACGCGTGTTCAACCTGGTTGGCGAACCGATCGACGGACGCGGAGCGGTCGAGGCACAGGATCGACGGTCGATCCATTGCGAGCCGCCCGAGTTCCATGAGTTGACCCCCAAGACAGAGCAACTCGTCACCGGCATCAAGGTCGTCGATCTCCTCGCCCCCTTCGTCCGCGGCGGCAAGACCGGTCTCTTCGGTGGGGCGGGTCTGGGCAAGACGGTCATCATCCAGGAGATGATCGCCCGCATCGCCCGCGAACACAGCGGCTATTCCGTCTTCGCCGGCGTCGGAGAGCGAACGCGCGAGGGCAACGACCTCTGGCTGGAGATGCAGGAGGCCGAGTTCAAGGACTCCGAGGGCAAGTCGAAAAAGGTCATCGAGCACACCGCCATGGTCTTCGGACAGATGAACGAGCCACCGGGCGCGCGTCTGCGGGTGGCCCTCAGCGGTCTGACGATGGCGGAATATTTCCGGGACGAATCCGGCGCCGACACCATGCTTTTCATCGACAACATCTTCCGCTTCAGCCAGGCGGGCTCGGAGGTCTCGGCGCTGCTCGGACGGATGCCCAGCGCCGTGGGCTATCAGCCGACGCTCGGCACCGAGATGGGCGAGCTTCAGGAGCGCATCACCTCAACCTCAAAGGGCGCGGTCACGAGCGTCCAGGCGGTCTATGTCCCCGCCGACGACCTGACCGACCCGGCACCCGCCACCGCCTTCACCCACCTCGACGCCTTCATCGTCCTCGCCCGCAGCATCACCGAGAAGGGCATCTACCCCGCGATCGATCCGCTCGCCTCCTCCAGCCGCATCCTCGACCGGCAATACGTCGGCGATCGCCACTACGATTGTGCCCAGCGTGTCCAGAAGATTCTCCAGCGCTACCGCGACCTGCAGGACATCATCGCGATTCTAGGCGTCGAAGAACTCAGCGAGGAAGACAAGATGATCGTCTCCCGCGCGCGAAAGATCGAGCGGTTCCTCAGCCAGCCCTTCTATGTCGCCGAGCAGTTCACCGGGTTTCCGGGCAACTATACCCATCTGGAAGACACCATCCGCAGCTTCGAGGAGATTTGCGACGGCAAGCACGACGCCCTTCCGGAGCAGGCGTTCATGTACGTCGGAACCGTCGAAGAAGCGGTCGAAAAGGCAAAGAAGCTCGAGCTGTAACACCCCGCGTGCGGCAGGGTGGTATACCCAAGCGCGGCAGGGTGGCATGCCCAAGCGCGGCAGAGTGCCAATCCCCAGCCCTGAAAGGGCGACAGAACAAAGCCCAGGGCAAAGC
>CAYXGR010000098.1:0-9731 GCA_964464525.1 uncultured Planctomycetaceae bacterium | reverse complement strand
GGACCGCGTTGTCTTGTTTCCAGGCCTGTTCGTATGCGTCCATCAACGCGTCAATTGCCGGCGGTTTCATCCCCTCAAACAGACACCGGAAGTAATGTTCGATCGCCGAATGGATGGCACCGCCAAAGACGAGACTGGATGAGACGAACTCCGGCTCCAATCCGGCGACATAGCTGAAATAGAATTTGAGGGGACACCGCTGGAAGGTGCTGATCGAGGAATGGCTGATGTAGTCCCGGCCGGTCAGTTGCTGGGCATGCTCATTCGGATTCGGCGCATCAATTGGCGTGCAAGGTGGCTGTCGAGTTTTCGCTCGTGTAATCATCGCCGCCCTCCATTTGTGCCGTTGGCCTGGACAGCCTTGAGATCGTCGATCAGGGAAGATGCCTGCTGGAGCGTCAGGTTCTCAACATTGTCGACACCAAATCGGTCGGCAGCAGCCTGGTTCGCATTACTTCCCTGCCGCTGGCAGATGGCACGGATAGCTCGGACTTGTGAGGTGGTGGCGTACCGAACGCCTTCGCGGTGATTTGAGTCCTGCGGGTTGAACCGGCCTCCTGCACGGAGCTGATAGTCATGGGAGCGGCCGGTGTGTCCGTTGCCGACAGGTGTGTTATTGAGTTCCACATCGACTGACCGGCGAGCGATCTCGAAGAGGCTGTGGATCCGGGTCATGAGAGCGTCGGGATCGGCGATGAGGCCGCTCTCCAATTCGAGTTCGACGTTGACGGAGGCGCCTCGGGAACCGTAATTCGGCTCGCCGACCTTGCGTGAGAATCCTGCATTGAGCTTGATCATGGGAAAAACCTTTCGGGGTTGGATAGGGTGGTCAATTGATCATCTCGATCTTGCTAGCGATCGATACGGATAAATTGACTGGGGAGGGACAGTAGATAGGGCCGATCGATCGTCAGACTGCTGGTCCTGGGTTTACAGGCGGTATTCCGGTAAGTCTGGACGCGCGATGATCAGATCATTATAATGACGTACGAGGTAGAAATATTGTTTGGCACCGGGTTCCCATCATATTCTCGTGATGGGATCCCCTCTTTCGTCTTCTGCGAGTGCATCCTGATACGCGTGACACAGGTGGAATTCCTGTGTCTTTCATCTATTGGGAACGGGGTCCCTGGGCGAAATGGATACACAGTTCGTCTGAAAATGTATTTTTCAAGGAGGAGGGGAGACTCAAATGCAAAGTTCAGAGCCGCCGCGCTCCGGTGGATCCGGAGAACGGCCGGATATTCCCCCGTCGCACCCAGCGCCACGGGATCAAGGCGCTTCCTCTGGTGAGCAATGGTGCGGCTGGACGGAAGACACTGAATCGCTGCTGGCAGAGTATGGCATTACCTTGACGGATGTGTCTCTGGTTGCCGAGCTCGCCCCGACGTTCCGGGAGAAGCGGCAGGATTTCGTGGAGAAGTTCTACGAAAGGATTCTGGCGAACCCGGAGCAGAAAAAGTTCTTCGACTCACCGGCGACCATTGCCCGGGTCAAACAACTCCAAGTTGTGTATTTCGAGCAGATGGTTTCTGGACGCTACGACAAGGAATATGTAGAATCCAGAACCAAGGTGGGCCGGGTACATAATCGCATCTCGCTGCCGATTGGTTTCTTCCTCAGCGCGATGAATTTCTATCGTGATTATGTGAGCGGGATCATTGAGGAGCAAAATACGACCAAGGCCGAGGGAATGGCCACTCAGACGGCATTCGAGAAGATCGTTCAACTGGACGCCGCGATTGTGACACAGGCCTACATCGATGCACGCGAACGGACCATCCGGGAGCAGAATGCAGCCCTCCAGGATCTGTCCACGCCGGCGATCGTCCTGTGGGAGGGCGTTTTGATGATGCCTTTGATCGGGACCATCGATACCCAGAGGGCCTACCAGATCGTCGAGCGCCTGTTGGTGATGATTGTCGAGTCAGGATCGCGGGTGGCGATCCTGGATGTTACCGGTATCCCGGTGATCGATACGCGGGTGGCATCACACCTGATGCGGGCCACGGCGGCGGCGAGACTATTGGGTGCCGAGGTTCTGCTGAGTGGCATCAGCCCCCAAGTCGCTCAAACGCTGATCAAGATTGAGGTTGACCTATCGGCGCTGCGGACCTACGGACTCTTGCGCGATGCCATGGAAGATGCGTTCAGGGCGACGAGTCACCGGATCGTGTCCAGCAGTGAGGATCAATCATGAATGTCACGATCCTCAAGCTGCGTGGTATCCTGATGGCTCCGATTCAGGTCGAACTGACAGACCAGCAGGCGGTAATCTTCCAACAAAATCTCACCAGCGAGGTGACTCGCACCGGCGCGAAGGGCGTCATCATCGATATCACGGCGATGGAAGTGATCGATACCTACATGGCCAGAATACTCAACAACACCGCCCGCATGGTTCAACTGTTGGGGGCCCGGTGTATCGTGTGCGGAATGCGACCGCACGTTGCGCTGACGCTCATCGACATGGGGCTTGACCTGTTGCAGGTCGAAACGGCTCTGGACATTGAGCAGTCCTTTGATCGAATTGGAAATCAGCCCGGTAAGGATACCCAGTAGGGGCATGTCCGAACGCGTCATCAAGCTTAATGTCCAACAGGATTTGATCGAGGCGCGGAAGGTGGTGCGTGAACTGGCCCGGTCCCTGGGCTTCGGTCTTGCCGATCAGACACGCGTAGCGACCGCGGTTTCCGAGATCGTCCGCAACGTTTTTAGGTTTGCGGGCGAGGGCGCGTGCATAATCTCATCGAACCGGCAGTCGGATCGGATCACGCTCACGGTCGTGGTGGAAGACCGCGGACCCGGTATCAACGACATCAACGCGGCCCTGCAGGACGGCTACTCGAGTGTCAGGAGTTCCGGACTTGGCATGCCTGCGGCCCAGCGGTTGGTCCACACGTTCAAGGTTGAATCCAAAGTCGGCCGTGGAACCCGGGTGACGATGACCCTCACGAGGCGCGAACCGTGAGCGAGGGACTCCGAGACCAGCCCCATCACACATCCGACAATGCCGACGTTCGTTTTTCCATCACCGAGGAACATCACATCTCATTGGCTCGTCAAGCCGCAGCCAGCCTGATCGATACGATGGGGTTTGATCACATTCACAAGGCTGCACTCGTCACAGCCATCTCCGAGTTAGCCGGCAATCTCTTTTTCCACACATCATACGGGGGGACCATTTCGCTGCGCCGCCTGAAAAACGACGAGGCATTCGGGCTCGAAATCATCGCCGCCGACGAGGGGCCGGGGATTCCCGATGTCGAAGAGGCGATGCGTGATGGCTTCAGCACCGGCGGCGGACTGGGGGGCGGTCTGCCGGGAGTCCGGCGCCTTATGGATGAATTTCATATCGAGTCTCGAATGGGCAAAGGAACCCTTGTCAAGGCCGTCAAATGGCAAGCGTACAAGTAGCCATCGCCTCTCGCCCTAAACCGGGGCAAACGGAATGTGGGGATGTGGCGGCTGTCTGGACCCACGGTGCCGGCACTATCTGTTGTGTTGCCGACGGTGTGGGACACGGTCCACCGGCCCGCGCGGCAGCGGTAAGAGCTTTGCAATACTTCGAATCCAACTGGGGTATGCCCTTCGATCGGCTCTTCGCCGAGGCCCACCAGGCCTTGCGTGAAACCCGGGGCGCGGCGCTCAGCTTGGCCGTGATAGAACCGGCGGCCGAGCGATTGCGATATGGCGGCATCGGCAACGTCAAGGGCCTGCACCTGCGATTCGGCGGGCAGCGGGTTCGCCTGCACTCGACACCGGGCATCCTCGGAATAAACTATGCCCCAGTGAAGATGAGAGAGGATCCCTTTCGGATCGGAGACACGCTCATTCTGCATACGGATGGATTCACCGATAGGATCCATTTTCTGCCCCAGGATACTCCCTGCGCCTGTCATCTTCAGGCGCATGCCGAGAGTCTTCTGAGCGACTATGCCGGCGAGCGCGACGATGCCTTGATAATGGTGGCCACATGAGCCAGGAAGCGCCCTACCCCATTCAGGACTGGCCACAACAATACGACCGGATTCTCAATACATACGCCGCTCAACCATCCGAAGAATTGATGCAGCAGGCCTCCGACCTCGGGCACGCCCTGTTCGATGCCGGCGTGCCCCCTGAGGATGTGGTTGCCGCGCACACGGCCAGTGTCGGGCGAATATGCGCCGGGGGGGTGCCGCGGTGCTCGGATAGGATGGTCGCCGTCACCCCGCCCTTCCTGGAATTGATGATGGCCTACGGCATCGGGTATCGCCGTCAGAAGTCCCTGATCGAGCAACTCGGCGAGCGGACGGTGGAGTTGGAACAAACGATCGCCGAGCGCGATAGTGCCGAAGAGGCCCTGCAACTGACTCAGTTCACGGTCGATCACGTGTCGGATGCGGTTTTCTGGATGGATTCACACGGCAAGTTCTTTTCAGTCAACGAGAAGGCGTGCGAGAGCCTGGGCTATTCGCTGGACGAGCTCCTGAAAATATCCGTGCGTGACATCGATCCCGATTATCCTCAAGAGCGGTTTGATCAACTCTGGAAGGCGTGCCGTGATGGTGGTTCCACTACGATTGAGTCCCATCACCGCCGGAGAGACGGGCATGTCTTCCCGGTCGAAATCACGGTCAACAGGATGGAATACAAAGGGCGCTCATTCCTCTGTTCCCTGGTTCGCGATACCACGGAGCGCGAACAAGCACAAGATGCTTTGCGAAAGGCACGCGACGAGCTGGAGATCCGGGTTGAGGAGCGCACCGCCGAACTCAAGGAAATCAATGCACGGCTGAAGCAGGAGATCGAGGGTCGCAAGCGTACGGAGACGTCGTTGAGGCGACGTGAACAAGAACTCGAGTTGATTACTGATAATACACCCGCCTTTATTTCCTATGTTGACAGCGATCAACGTTATCAATTTGTCAACAAGTATTACGAAAAGTTTTTTGGGCGGCCAAAATCAGAAATCATCGGTCACACCGTTGAAGAGATTCTCGGGCCCCCGAATTATGCCTCGATTCGAAAGTACATCGATTTGACGCTGGGGGGTCGTCGAGTCTCCTACCAGCCAACCCTGGAGAAACCTGATGGCCAATCATTGCATGCCATCTGCACCTACGTTCCGGACTTCGACAAGGATGGGAAAGTCAGAGGATTCCATGCCCTGATCATCGACATCTCGGCGCGTGTTGTGGCCGAAGCGAAGCTGCAACTCAAGACCAAACAGCTTACGACCATCACCGACGCAATCACCTCGTTTCTCAAGACGGGAAACTGGCGAGAGTCGTGCGCCACGATCCTACGCGGTGCGATGAACCAGACGGAAAGCGAATACGGGTTTATAGGCGTGGTCGCGGAAGATGCAGCCTTGCACATTTTGGCCTTCGAAGGGATCAACTGGGATGCCGTCAAGGGCCGGAAACTTTATGAGGACACGTTGCAGGGCTTTCAACAGGATGGATTTCTGGAATTCCCCAGTTTTAACAACTTAATCGGCGCGGTCATCACGGAAAGACGAACCGTCATCTCCAATGATCCATCGACGGACCCACGTTCAGGCAGTCTCCCGTCGGGACACCCGGCGCTTCGCCATTTCCTGGGTGTGCCCATTCTGAGCGGTACCAAGGTCGTGGGCATGATCGGCCTGGCCAACCGCTCCGGTGGATACACGCACTCCGAGCGGGATAAGATCGAGATCCTCTGCCGGGCGGCCGGTGTTCTGCTGGACAGCTACCAGCGACGGCAGAGAGAAATTGCGATGGAGCATAAACACGTTCAGGCGGAGGAAAGCATCCGGAAGAAAGAGGCGGAACTGGCTCATGTGGCGCGACTCAGCACGCTGGGTGAGATGGCGGGCGGGCTTGCGCATGAACTGAATCAACCCTTGGCGGCGATCGCCTCCTATGCATCGGCAAGCCTCAACAGTGCCCGTACAGGATCATCGGACCCGAATATCTACTGTGAAGACATGACCCGCATCTGTGAGCAGGTGGAACGGGCAGGCGGCATCATTCGCAGGCTCAGGCGGTTTGTTCGGAGGTCGGATCCCCGTCAATCGACGGTCAACATCAATCGGGCCATACAGGAAGTGCTCGAACTGATCGAAACGGAGACGCGGCATGAAAATGTCAGAATTCTCCTCGAATTGGCCGATGAGGAACTAGAGGTTTGTGCCGACAACATTCAAATTCAACAAGTCGTGCTTAATCTGATACGAAACGGTATCGAGGCGATGCACAGCATTCCCCATGAGATTCGGCAGATTGTGATTCGCTCGTCAAAAACAGCCGACAACTGTGTCGAGGTCACCGTGTTTGATAATGGCTCTGGTTTCTCTGATGAAATGAGTGAGAACCTTTTCCAACCCTTCTTCACCACAAAGGAGCGAGGCCTGGGATTGGGTCTTTCGATCAGCCGCTCGATCATCGAGGCCCACGGCGGCCGTCTCTGGGCGACCAGTGATGAAAGTCGTGGAACCACTTTCCACCTGTCTTTACCCCTCATACGAATGGAGTCGATATCATGATGCCCAAGCCAAATGCCACCGTTCTTGTCGTTGATGACGACCCGGCCGTGTGTGCTTCATTGGTTCGGCTGATTGGTTCGGTGGGTCTGAATGTCGAGACCTATTCCCATGGTCGGATGTTTCTGGACGCCTATGACGAGGCGAGACCCGGGTGTCTGGTACTGGATATTCGGATGCCGGGTATGGGGGGGCTTGAAGTTCAGAAAATCCTCAATGAACAGGGGATTTCGATCCCCATCATCATCATCACCGGCCATGGCGATGTGCCCCTCGCGGTTCAGACCTTGAGAGCCGGTGCCATCGACTTCATCGAGAAGCCCTTTCGGCCACAGGAACTCCTGGACCGGATCAATGAGGCCCTTGAACAGGATGCAGAAAGACGTTCGATCCGTTGCGAGCGAGCAACCATCGAAGAACGCCGACTCAGGCTCTCTCTCAGAGAGCGAGAGGTGATGGAACTTCTCATCGAGGGCAAGCCCATCAAACGGATCGCCATGCAACTGGGCCTGAGTCCTAAAACCATCCATTTCCACCGCACCCGCATCCTGGAGAAAATGGAAGCGGAATCCATCGTCGATCTTGTCAGACATACCGCAATCGCGATTGCCAAGTAGGCAGGCCGTTCTCCCACCTGGACTTTTTCTTGGTCCTGCAAGAATAATCCCCATTCAGCCCCCCCTCCAATAACACGAACCTAGTAACGATCTTTCAGTTCGATCCGATGTACCCCTCCGTAATCTGTCAAGGAGTGGGATGGACTGGGAGTGGGATGGACTGGATCGTGGCCGAAGATGGGTCGGTTTTTCGTATCGAGCCCAAGGCGTAGATACTTTCTTTGGGAGAAAAGAATGGAACTCCAGGATCATGCCAAGGGGCTCGCGGAGGCCCGAAGTCGGATCCAACTTCTCCCTGAGGAGGCGCGGGATACGCTGGTCGGTCTGGTCGACCGCGTAGAGGAATCCATGCGAGCGATCCGTGAATTGGAGTGCGTGTGCGAGGACGAGCTGGCATCGGCACGGTTGATGGTTCAGTACGAACGATTCGATCGTGAGTCCGAAGGCCGCGAGAGCGCCGCGACCATGACATAAGTAAACGGGCCGGAAACGGCGAAGAGGAATCCTGTTTGATCGAGAACGGGAAATGTAACCATTGACCCTAACTTAGGGAGTGAGGGCACGCCATGTCGATGAAGAATCCTGAGACCTCGTCTATGAACAACCGATTCGCGCGATTCGTTGGCGAGGGGGATGCGGCGGAGAGCGCCTTCGCGCGGCTCCAATCCACGCTGGATACGTTGGGCACCAACGTCCTGATCGCCAACGCCGACCGGGAATTGGTGTACATGAACCGGCAATCCGAGGAGACACTTCAGGCGATCGAAGGCATCCTCCGGTCGGAACTGGGACTGGGCTTCAATGAGTTGATCGGCAGCAGCCTAGATCGATTCCACGGCGCGCGGGCATCCGAGATCGCCCGGGTACTGGCCAATCCGAATAACTTTCCCATTCAGACGAACATCAAACTGGGCCCGTTGACTCTGGGGCTGAATGTCAACGCGATCTTTGATGATCAAGGGGTGTGCACCGGACACGTCGTCAACTGGGAGAATGTCACCGGCAAGATGAAACTCTATGAAGAGCTCACCCGGTTGCAGGAGGTGTCGAAGCAGGGGCAACTCACGGAGCGTGCCAACCTTGAAGCATTTGATGGGGAAGAGCGAGACGTCATGAAGGGTGTGAACGACATGTTGGACGCGATCCTGCTGCCGATCGGCGAGGGTAATCGGATCCTGGCCCAGATCAGCGAGGGCAAGATCGATGAACTGATCGCACAGACCTACCAGGGCGATCACGAGAAGATGAAGCAGGCGGTGAACAACATCGCCAAGGTGCTTCAGGCCTTCCAGGCAGAGTTTGGCAAGCTGACAGAGTACAGCCGAGAGGGCAAGTTGAGCGAGCGCGGTGACGCGGACCAGTTCCAGGGCGCCTACGCGGAGATCGTTCGAGGTGCCAACGACATGTTGGACGCGATCCTGCTGCCGATCGGCGAGGGTAACCGAATCCTGGCCCAGATCAGCGAGGGCAAGATCGATGAACTGATCGCACAGACCTACCAGGGCGATCACGAGAAGATGAAGCTGACGGTGAACAACGTCGGCCAGGTGCTTCAGTCGCTGGTCAAGGATACGCAGGCGGCCGTGGATGCGGCCGGCCAGGGCGATCTGACCCTGCGAATTAACGCCGACAAGATGCCTGGGGTGTTCAGCGAATTGGGCGTGGGAGTGAACGACCTGCTGAGTAAGTTTACGCAAATCATTGTGCAGATCGGCGAGGCGGCGGAACAGTTCAGCGAGGGGGCGCGTGTCGTCGCGGAAGGCTCCACCTCACTGTCGGACGGGGCCCAGACACAGTCGGCCAACGTCGAGGAGATGTCGGCTTCTGTGCAGTCGCTGGACAAAATGATCCAGGGTGTGGCGGAAAACGCCGGGGAAGCGGATAAGGTCGCCGGGGAAACCAGCCAACGGGCCGATGAAGGCGGGGCCGCAGTCGAGAAGAACATCGAGGCGATGAAACTGATCGACAAGCAGTCCGAGCAGATCGCCGAGATCATCGGCGTGATCTCCGAGATCGCCGCCCAGACCAATCTCCTGGCGCTCAACGCAGCCATCGAGGCGGCCCGCGCGGGCGAGCACGGTCTCGGCTTTGCCGTCGTCGCCGACGAGGTGCGCAAACTCGCCGAGCGGTCAAGTGAAGCGGCGAAGGAGATCACCACCCTGATCAAGGAATCGACGCAGCAGGTCAAGCAGGGCGCGGAACTGAGCGAGCAAACCGGGAACGCCCTGAGAAAGATCATCGAGGGGGTCGAGCAGACGGCGAAGGGCATTGCCGAAATCGCCAGCGCGGGCAAGGAGCAGGCCGAGACGTCGGTCGAAGTGAACAATGCCATTCAGAATATCGCCTCGATCACCGAGAACAACGCATCGGCCGCCGAGGAGATGGCCGGCTCATCCGAAGAATTGTCGGGCCAGGCCCAACAGCTCAAGGAACTCGTCTCCGCATTCAAGATCAACGCCCAAGCGACGACAACGACTTCCTGATAGACACTGAACTCGTTTACGGCGCGCCGCTGCCGGGTTGGACGACCGGCGGGGGCGCGTCCCTTTAGAACACGGAAATGCCACTCTCCTGTGAAAGAGGGACACACGGAGATGTGTCTG